>NZ_JACJEZ010000199.1:0-311 GCF_014164365.1 Pseudoalteromonas sp. SG43-6 | reverse complement strand
AATCAAGAAATAGCAAAGCTACTTGATGTAATGAACAATAAGGTGATGAAGCAATATCAACAATCACGTAAACAGCTTTTTGATATGCTGGATAAAAGCGCATTAAAGCCATTGCCTGAAAAGCCCTATCACTATACACAAATCAAAACGGTGCGAGTACACATTGATTATCATGTTGAAATAGAGAAACATTATTACAGTGTGCCGTATCAGTGGGTTAAGAAACAATTACGCGCACACATAACCAATCAGCTAGTACAGCTTTATCATGACGATACCTTAATCGCACAGCATCCGCGCTCACATCGTTT
>NZ_JACJEZ010000198.1:0-314 GCF_014164365.1 Pseudoalteromonas sp. SG43-6 | reverse complement strand
GGTATAAAGCAAGCACTCAAGCAACAGCTTGAACAGCCAAATCTATATCAAGAACAAAGCTTTATAGAGCGCGTCAGTTTATTGCTCACTCATGAAATTGATACGCGTGAGCAAAGAAAAATCGACCGGCTCGTGCGACACGCTAAATTCCGCTTACCGGCTCAGTTAAATCAACTGATTTACTCGCCGACACGTAATATAGAAAAAGCACAGATACGTAACTTAAGCCAAAATAGCTGGCTAAACTTACATCAAAATATCTTAATCACTGGGGCAACAGGCTGTGGAAAAACATACCTTGCGTGTGCCTTAGG
>NZ_JACJEZ010000197.1:0-317 GCF_014164365.1 Pseudoalteromonas sp. SG43-6 | reverse complement strand
AAACAGTCAATTCAGCTGAGTATGGGCATTTACCGCCGAGCAAAATAGTGCCCAAGTTGCTTGATAAAGGGGTATGGATAGCATCCGAGAGTTCGTTTTATCGGGTTATGAAACGTCACCACCTATTAACGCATAGAGAAAAAGTGAAGCCAAACAGGCAGGTAAAAAAACCAAAAGCACTCACAGCAACCAGTGTGAACGAAATTTACACATGGGATATTACATATTTGCCAACAACGGTTAAGGGCGAATTTTTATACTTGTATTTAGTGATGGATATTTTTAGTCGAAAAATTGTGGGATGGCAGGTTCACGAT
>NZ_JACJEZ010000196.1:0-318 GCF_014164365.1 Pseudoalteromonas sp. SG43-6 | reverse complement strand
CAGTTGATAAGCTCAATCATCGGCCAAGAAAAACAAGAGGGTATAAAACCCCTCATGAACTATTTACGGGGCAATCAGAAGTTCTGGTTGCTGCATAATGATTGCACTTAATACTTGAATTCAAGCACGGTTAAGTTTGATGACTTCAGCATTTATTTATAATGGGTGTCAATTTTGTTTTACGAACCCACTTACCCATTCTCTTGCTGCGCTTATATCTTCAAATGGCTTTTCTGGGTAGTCTGAGCGATATTTTAACGTTTTAAATAATGACTCCGAATAGGGATTATCATTACTCACTGACGGGCGACTAAACGA
>NZ_JACJEZ010000195.1:0-319 GCF_014164365.1 Pseudoalteromonas sp. SG43-6 | reverse complement strand
TAGCTCTGTTGTTTTTAAGCGATTCATAAGATCACAAAACACCATGAATGTTCCCTCGCTTCCCACATTTTTTAATACTATTAGTTCATTGATATATAAAGGCTAATTCTGGGGATACTTTAGCTGAAAAGCCCTATCACTATACACAAATCAAAACGGTGCGAGTACACATTGATTATCATGTTGAAATAGAAAAACATTATTACAGTGTGCCGTATCAGTGGGTTAAGAAACAATTACGCGCACACATAACCAATCAGCTAGTACAGCTTTATCATGACGATACCTTAATCGCACAGCATCCGCGCTCACATCGTTT
>NZ_JACJEZ010000194.1:0-325 GCF_014164365.1 Pseudoalteromonas sp. SG43-6 | reverse complement strand
GCGGCGAGCAAACGTGAGAAATTGTGAAAAGCTATTAGCATAAAATAGAGCGATGTAGTAAACCATCTAAAGCAATTCAAAAACTGCGAATTTGCAGCCTTTCTATGTCTAAAATTCAGTATTCAGCGGACATTAGTCACGTTATTTATTACAAACAACATTTCCTCGAAGAGTAATTGCGGGCAGGCAGTTTTTTGCACCCTAAATTCGGATAATAAGTGCAATTTCTCAGATTAGATGGCCAGCTGTTATAATTCGGCCATTTTCTCGCCAAAGGAAATTGCTTTAATGAAATATAAACAGCTGACACAAGAAGAAAGATACC
>NZ_JACJEZ010000193.1:0-329 GCF_014164365.1 Pseudoalteromonas sp. SG43-6 | reverse complement strand
AAGCGATGCTCAAGCAAATACTGAACCTTCTGTTTCAGAGTAAATTGAAAGCGCGGTTTATGCCGCACTTGTTAATTTAATTATATGGGGAAGAAGACCCACCCTTAATCTCAGGGCACCCTCCCAATGCAAAGCGAGCGTATGTACGCTGCGCTCAAAGGCTTAGGTAAAGAAGCGCGTTTAGTGATGCTACCTTACGAAGCACACGGCTACCGTGCTCGCAAGAGTTTACTGCATGTGCTTTGGGAGCAAGAGCAATGGCTCGAAAAGTACTTGTTAAGTGACGAAGCTCCTGTAAGCGATGCTCAAGCAAATACTGAACCTTCTGT
>NZ_JACJEZ010000192.1:0-340 GCF_014164365.1 Pseudoalteromonas sp. SG43-6 | reverse complement strand
CAACAATTAAATAAGGCCTGATATTTTCTTCTACTTCTCCTGTGCTTATCCATGCATAAGCAGGTAAATTTTTAGCTAATTTATAACCATTTTTATTTATTGCCAGTTCACCGTAGTAAATTCTGCTCTCTGACTTATCTAACCACTCAACCGCTACTTTTTCTGGGAATTTTTGATCGTAAACACCAACCATAGCTCCCGCTGTGGCTCGACAACAAGACATAGTTCCTGCGGGTACATCCCACTGGTCATCAAACTTAATTAAAGTCACGAATATATCATTACCTTCATCCGTTGAACCCGATACAACCATATAATCTATTTCACCTGTTGTTGCACA
>NZ_JACJEZ010000191.1:0-342 GCF_014164365.1 Pseudoalteromonas sp. SG43-6 | reverse complement strand
CTCCAACTGCCAAGGCATCCACCGTGTACGCTTAGTCACTTAACCATACAACCCAAACGGGTCTTTGTTTTGTGACAGTTTAACTTCGCCAGAAGTTAATATTGAATACTAAAGTAGATACCAATTAATCATTATCTAATTAAAGAGTGATTAAATTGGCACTGAATGATACTGCTATCATTCTTTTTTACTTTTGAAAACTCTGTACAAATAACAATGTTATTCATACGAATTTTATTATCAGCTTTTCCAAATTTTTAAAGAGCATATTAATTAGTGAACTCAAAGAGCAAACTAACTAACAATCATCTGTGTGGACACTACGAACAAATAAGTTCTAAA
>NZ_JACJEZ010000190.1:0-342 GCF_014164365.1 Pseudoalteromonas sp. SG43-6 | reverse complement strand
ATCGTGAACCTGCCATCCCACAATTTTTCGACTAAAAATATCCATCACTAAATACAAGTATAAAAATTCGCCCTTAACCGTTGTTGGCAAATATGTAATATCCCATGTGTAAATTTCGTTCACACCGGTTGCTGTGAGTGCTTTTGGTTTTTTTACCTGCCTGTTTGGCTTCACTTTTTCTCTATGCGTTAATAGGTGGTGACGTTTCATAACCCGGTAAAACGAACTCTCGGATGCTATCCATACCCCTTTATCAAGCAACTTGGGCACTATTTTGCTCGGCGGTAAATGCCCATACTCAGCTGAATTGACTGTTTTGATAATACGCTGTCGCTCTAACTC
>NZ_JACJEZ010000018.1:0-88109 GCF_014164365.1 Pseudoalteromonas sp. SG43-6 | reverse complement strand
GCACTTAGCACTTAGTTCCCCCAAGGATTACTGGCATTTGAGCGTTGTTTGCGCGTCCGTGCACGATCTTTGGCTTCTTTTTTCGCTTGAATACGTTTTGCGTCACTAAAACTTAACTCACATGGTTCACCCGGTTTATGATCTTCAGGAATAACGCGGTCACGTGGTGGTAGTTCATATTGAACATCATCGGGTTTAGGAAGATTTTTTAATCTATAAAGATAAAAGTTTTCAACTTTATCTTGTGCCCACTGGGTTTTACGCAAAAATTTAACTGCAGATTTGATGTCAGGGTTGTTTTTAAAACAATTTAGCAGTAGATAAGCATGTAAAAGCTCCCACCCATATTGATCAACTAACTCTGATACAACTTGCTCAAGTTTAACGCCTTGTAGCGGGTTATTGCCGAATAAATCTTCATTACTCATGTTTTACACTCTTTTTCTAAAATCTAATCCCAGAATTATAATTTTTATCACGATAATTTGATACAAGAATATCAAGTCAGTTTGCTTGTGTAATTTACATTTGTTTAGTTTATCGGTAATATTAGTGCGCTTTAATAAGTATTGGCATGACGCCACAACATTGGATGATAGATTTAAGGAATAATATACATGGGTCTTTTTAATAAAATTAAAACACAAGCTACCACTATTGGTTCAAATATCAGCGAATCAACGTCTAAACTAAGCTCTGATATGAGCACCTCAATGAAAGAGAACTCAAAGTTATCGGCGATCCGCTCTGAGATCACTTCAATAGAAGGGCAGCTAAATATTGGTTATCAAGATATTGGTAAAAAATACGTAGAAAATTTACTAGAAAACCAAGGACAAAATATCGAAAGTGCTTTGCAAGAAGCATTAAACCGTGTTGAACCGTTACTTGAGAAAAAAATTGAGCTTGAAGATGAAGCTATTGAAATTGAGAAAAAGCTAAAAGATCAAATCATCATTCAAGAAAAAGCAATTTTTCAAAAAGAATACGATCAAGAAAAAGAGAAGCTTGAAAAAGCCGTTAAACTTGATGTGATCTCTGTAGCAGAAAAAGAACAGAAATTAGCTAAAGCACGATTAAAACTTGATAATTTTGACACTATTCGTAAAGTTAAAAAACAGTATGAAATGAGTTTAATTTCAAAAGACGAATTAAACGAAAAGCTTGCTGCTTTAGGCGTGTAATTACGAAGAAATTAAAGCTTCTTTTACAAGAAGCTTTAATAATACCAATTGAGTTAAATATTTAACCATTCTAGCGGGCTAAATGAAGCGCTAACTACGTTAGTAATTTTTCAAGTAGAACAACGACATGTCAAAATTCCTGCCTTGTTATTACTGCATTTCTCCGTCGCTATAAATACTTAGTAACTTAACACGATTGGTAGAACTTATTTTTACTGTTGGCAATTTACTACTACACGGCCTCGGATATTTCCGGCCATCAGCTCATCAGCCGCGTTAATAACATGCTCTAAATTAATTTCAGTCGATATTTTATCTAAGTAGCTCTGCTCAACAAGCTCACCTAGACGTTGCCATGCTTGGATGCGGTCGACCTTTGGACGCATTACACTGTCTATGCCGATTAATGAAATACCACGCAAAATAAACGGCGCAACGGATGCAGGAAAATCCATGCCTTGTGCTAAACCGCAAGCAGTAACAACACCGCCATACTTTAAAGAAGCACAAATATTAGCAAGGGTATGACTGCCAACCGAATCAATGGCTGCAGCAAAACGTTCTTTTGCTAATGGCTTACCTGGATTTGATAGCTCATTTCGGTCGATCACTTCAGAGGCACCAAGTTGTTTTAAATGTTCGCTTTGATCTACACGACCTGTTGCAGCAACTACGGTAAAACCTAGTAGATTAAGTAAATAGACGGCAAAGTTACCCACACCACCGTTTGCACCCGTAACTAAAATATCACCAGAGTCGGGAGTGATGCCTTGCTTTTCAAGCGCAATAATACTGAGCATCGCGGTGTAACCGGCAGTACCAATTTGCATGGCCTGTTTAGGTGTTAACGACGTTGGGAGTGGGAGCAACCAATTGCCATTAACAGCGGCTTGTTGAGCCAGACCCCCCCAGTATTTTTCGCCAACACCAAAGCCATTTAGTAATACCAACTGATCAATAGCGAACTCGCTAGAATCACTGGCTGTTACTTTACCCACTAAATCAATACCCGGCACCATAGGAAATGAGCGCACCACGGGGCCTTTTCCTGTAATAGCTAGACCATCTTTATAATTTAGGGTGCTGTAAAGCACATCTAGTTTGACAGGGAGATTGGGTAATTCGCTATTATTTAGTGTTTGTACTGACGCGGTATACTTATCGTCAGTATTATTTATAACAATGGCTTTAAATTGATTGTTCATCTGGACTCCATTTAGACCGATCGTCTTTTAATTGTTATGAATAAAGAGCAATTACTTAAGCCGTTACCTAAGCAATGCACGTAAAAACATTTCAGTATATAAAATAAGTGGCTGAGTATTTTTAGTTAGCTTGGCACGCATTACAGCACCTTCCCAGCCAATCCAAAAAAATTCACTCATTTGTGTGGTATTCACGTTGGCTGCAATAACACGCTCCTGCTGAGCTTGTGCCAAGCAAACTTGCACATGTTGTTGCCAAATCTCGTAGCTGGTTAATAGTTTATTTTTAAAGTCATCGCTGAGGTGGTTTAGTTCCTGATTTAAATTACCGACTAGACAACCGCGACTAAAATCGTACTTTTGCATACCCCGTGCTGCACTTTGGGTGAAATTGATTAGTCGCTCTAAAGGAGGGATATCGCTTGCCCCTAGATAGCGAATAAGTTTAGCAACAAAGTAATCGTTATAAGCGTCTATAACAGCTAAGCCGTAGGCATCTTTATTATTAAAGTAGTGGTAAAAAGAACCTTTTGGAACACCTACTTTTTTTAAAATAGTATCAAGTCCTGTGGCACTGAAGCCAAACTCGGTTAGTGTTTCTACCCCCGTAGCAATAAGTAATGCTTTGGTGTCGGCATTACTGCGGGCAACTTTTGGTGGGCGACCACGTCGTGGTGGATTTTGACTGTTTTTTAGCATAAACACATATTAGACCGATCGTATTAATATACCCAAACCACCTCAGGATGCGAGTTTCAGTTGGAATTAAAAGCGATTTAGGCAAGGCATTGATTGCAAGTAATAGTGGTTCTATTGTTAAAATCAATAACGCAGTATAAATCGCTTTTAAACCAACCCGTTGGGCGTTTCACAGGCACTTACTCTCAGCGTTGTTACTTCTTAAAAGGGGCTGCCATTGTTGCAAAGTAACGCCTTGATACTAAGCCCCTGTGAAACGCTGAATTCTGTATCTTGAGGTGGTTTGGGTATAGTTGCAAGGATTAATTATTAAACAATTTAAAAAAATGTACGTGAAATGTGGGCTAATTAAGTGCGAGTAAGCCGCAGTAAAGTGGTCTGAAATAAGTTCAAAAATTAAACTTCTTTACTATTAATGAGTTGAAATAAATTTGTCATAATTACATTTTTTATAGGAACTTCACCCATAAACCGCAGTCACAATTAGAGCAGGAAACTGCGTGTTAGTGATTAGATAGTCGTAATTTTTTGTACATATATGGGTCGCACAGAAAATGGTACGACCACTTTACTTTTTTATATGTTAATTCATTTTTGCATCAGCAGCTTAGTTAAAGTAAATTTATTTAATTGCTTTTGTGATTTGAATTTAACAGTTTTATTAACTATTCATTAAATGTAGATGTCACGAACACTACAAATATATAAATATAAAAGGTGAGGATTTACCTATGAAGAGACAGAAAAGAGATCGGTTAGAAAGAGCTCATTCTCAAGGCTTTAAAGCAGGCCTCGCGGGCCGTTCAAAAGACCTATGCCCTTATCAACAAGTAGACCCAAAATCAGAGTGGTTAGGCGGTTGGCGCGAAGCGATAGAAAATCGCAATATGTATAAAACCTAATTTTTAAGTATTGAATTAAAGCAAAAACGCCGCTGTTTATGAAACAGCGGCGTTTTTGTAGCTGGGTTTTAATTACAAAATTAAAACGCGCTAGTATCTTGGAATAAACCAACTTTTAAATCTTTTGCTTCGTAGATAACGCGGCCATCTACTTCAACAGTACCATCAGCCATCCCCATGAATAATTTACGTTTAATAACGCGCTTCATGGTCAAACGGTAGGTCACTTTTTTTGCTGTTGGTAAAATTTGCCCAGTAAATTTAACTTCACCTACACCTAGCGCACGGCCAAGACCAGGACCACCAGACCAACCAAGGAAAAAGCCAACCAGTTGCCACATTGCATCTAAACCAAGACAACCTGGCATGACTGGATCACCTTTAAAGTGACAAGCAAAAAACCAAAGATCAGGGTTAATATCAAGCTCAGCAACGATTTCACCTTTACCATGCTCTCCACCGTCATCAGTGATTGAGATGATACGATCCATCATTAACATGTTGTCACTTGGTAGACGACAATTGCCTTCTCCAAACATTTCACCTTGACCACATAGGATCAAATCTTCTTTTGTATAACTATTTTTAGGTTCCATAACACTTTTCATCGCTTAGAAATTGCCACGTACTTTAGCGTACACTTGTACGCTAAACAACTCGGAGCAGTTAAAAAAATAATTTATTTGCACGAAATACCACCGCTTAGGTGAAGAACATGCTAATTACACGATTAAATCGCGCAATTACTAGCAAAAATCATTATAATTACCGTGATTTTTTAACCAGTATAAAGGAAGTTTATGATCCTTTTTGTTAACGCACTTACCGTAATTGATTTTTCTTACTTGTGTAATAAACGAGGCGCAGTTGGCGAGAGCTGGATTGTTGATTTAACCTTGCATGGCAAGTTAAATGAAGAGTCTATGGTGCTTGATTTTGGCTTAGTTAAAAAGCAAATCAAAGGCATTATCGACCAATGTATTGATCACAAGCTGGCCATTGGCAACCAAATTAACGGCCAAGTTGAAAACCATGGTGACTACACAACACTTGATTGTACTTTTGGTGATGATCACCACTTAGCAATGAGCGCGCCAAACCAAGCGTTTTGTTTAATTGATGCTGATGTTATTAATGAGCAGTCAGTTATTGAATTTTTAATTGCTACAATCATGCCGCAGTTACCAAGCAATATCGATAAAATCGAAATTGAGTTAAAGCCAGAGCATAGTAAGAGCTTTTATTATCACTATAGTCATGGCCTTAAAAAGCACGACGGTAATTGCCAGCGTATTATTCATGGTCACCGTTCGCAAATTGGTATTGCCCTTGATGGCATGGCAATGCCACGCTTACAAAAGCAATGGGCTGATAAATGGCAAGATATTTATTTAGCGACAGCAGAAGATCAAATTCAAGCGCCGCAGCTACAGCACATCAGCGCCAAAGAAAATGACCTCTGTTTTGCCTATACCGCCGCACAAGGCTATTTTGAAATGGCAATAAGTAAAGAACGGTGTGATATTTTACCCATTGATACTACGGTTGAATGTATTGCAGGTTACCTTGCTGAGCAAGTTAAAGCGCAGCATCCTGACAATGACGTAAAAGTCACAGCATACGAAGGTGTGGCCAAAGGGTCCATTTGTTATGCGTAAATTATTAGCCGTTTCGTTATTTGCTACTGTGAGCTTTTTTGCTGATGCAGTGGAGCTAAAAGGTCACTTAACCCAAGGCGGGTTAGTGACGGGTCAAATTGATGGGGTTAAGTCAGTTATTTTTAATGGCCAAGCATTAAAAACCACCGCACAAGGTGAGTTTGTATTTGGCTTTGGCCGTGATGCTGAATTAACCCATCAATTAGCCTGGGTTGATGCAGACGGCGTCAAACATCAGCAAGCGATTGAGATCACTAAACGTGATTATAAAATTGATAAAATTACTGGAGTGGCAAGTAAATATGTGTCACCGCCAAAAGCGGTAAGTGAACGTATCAGCCGCGAAGCTGTGGCAGTAAGAAATGCCCGAAAAGTTGACTCTGAGCTTAGGTATTTTTTAGATCCAGTTTACAAACCTGCACAAGGGCGTATTTCGGGTGTGTATGGTAGCCAACGCTATTTTAATGGTGAGCCTCGTCGGCCACATTTTGGTTTAGATATAGCCAACAAAACAGGCAGCCCTGTTTATGCGCCTGTCAGTGGTACCGTTGTTTTTGCTGATAACGACCTTTATTACTCTGGCGGAACTTTAATTTTAGATCATGGCCACAGTGTCACGTCTACCTACATACACTTAAGTAAGCTTGATGTAAAAGTAGGGGATACCATTAAACGCGGTGATAAAATAGCTGAAATTGGTGCGACTGGCCGTGTAACTGGCCCTCATCTGGATTGGCGTTTTAATTGGAAAGGCGAACGCCTTGATCCTGCACTTATGATGTTAGATAAATTAGCAAACCAAAAGTAGAGAACATGACAACTCAAGTAAACCGTGAAGAAATAATTGCTCAGCGTATTAAAGACTCAACGACTTCGGTCACAAAAACAGTATTTCCTGGGCGCACTAATCACCACAATACCTTGTTTGGTGGTGATGCATTGGCATGGATGGACGAAGTTGCATTTATTGCTGCAACGCGCTTTTGCCGTAAACCATTGGTAACCATTTCATCAGATAGAGTTGATTTTAAAGAAGCTATTCCAGCTGGAACCTTCGCTGAATTGATCTCAAAAGTTGTGCATGTAGGCAATACAAGTTTAAGAGTCGACGTTGAAATATTCTTAGAAACAATGCACAGGGATGATAAACACTCGGCAATTACTGGCAGTTTTACATTCGTTGCGGTCGATGACAATCACAGACCTACGCCGGTTGTATGCGATAAGATGATTTATGGTTTTTAAACCGAGTTGTTAAGTTAAGAAAGCACTTTTATGGTGCTTTCTTTGCTTTATAAAAAGAACACATCATACTATATTGCACTATTTTATATCTTTAGCATCTGCGTTAAAACAATAATTGAGTAACCAAGTAGGGGGCTTAATCTATTCTCTACTTGGTTACTCACATTCAAGGTATTAAAGCACCATAGCGGCTATCCAGCCAAATATTAGTAATGGAATATTAAAGTGGATAAAAGTAGGCACAACTGAATCCCATATATGATCATGCTGACCGTCAGCGTTTAAGCCGGAAGTTGGTCCTAAGGTTGAATCGGAAGCAGGGGAGCCAGCATCGCCTAAAGCACCTGCGGTTCCCACTAAAGCTGCGGTTGCCATCATTGAAAAGTTAAGCTCTAAGCACAGTGGCACAAACAAGGTTGCTATTATTGGCACTGTGGAAAATGAGCTGCCAATCCCCATGGTGATCATTAAACCAACTAATAAAATTAGTGCAGCTGCCAAAGGTTTGTTGCCATCAATAATCAATGCGGCGCTTTGTATTAAGCTAGTCACATCGCCTGTCGCTTTCATTACAGAGGCAAACCCTTGAGCTGAGATCATTATAAATCCAATCATTGCCATCATTGCTACGCCTTTACTAAATACGTCGCTATTTTGCTCCCACTTAACTACGCCAAACAAACTAAAAATCATCACCCCAACTAAGCCACCTAAAATCATTGAACCACTGACATTTTGTGCTGCTAAAGAGGCTAATACCGCTGTAATACCGACTAACAATACTTTTTTAGGTTGTTCTACAACCACATTAGTTGCGTGCTCTTGATGTTCGTCATGCTGATAATCTCGATGTTTTCTATAACTGATAAACACCGCTACAATTAATCCAACTAACATGCCACAGGCAGGAATGATCATCGCCATAGGTACTTGGGTATTAATGATTTCTAAGCCATTTTCCACTAAGTTTTTATGTAAAATCGAGTATAAATAAATTCCACCAAAGCCATAGGGTAAAACCATATATGAGGTTGCTAGACCAAACGTTAAAATACAGGCAATAGCACGTCTGTCTAACCTTAGTTTATTAAATATAACCAGTAGCGGGGGGATCAAAATTGGTATAAAAGCTATATGAACTGGGACTAGGTTCTGCGATGAAATTGCACACACTAAAATTATCAGTAAAATAAAATAGCTTAAATTTGTTTCGCTATTACTACTATTGTTATTTACTTTAGCGAGTAGTTTTGCAGCTAAAATGCGCGTTAAGCCTGATTTTGAAATCGCAACAGCGAATGCGCCTAGCATTGCATAGCTTAGAGCGATCTCAGCTCCGCCAGAGAGGCCTGCGTTAAATGCGTTAAGGGTATCGTTTAAGCTAAGTCCGGCGGTTAAACCGGCGACTAAAGCACTTAAAGTCATAGCAACAATTACATTAACGCGGGCTAAAGTAAGGCCAAGCATTAAAATAACGCCAATCACGACTGCATTCATTGAGTTCTCTTAGTTGTTGTTTTAATTAATTTTACCAGATTTTTACTGTGTTTTTTACGATAAGCGCTAAATATTAGCTGGCGATAACGCACATCGGAGTATAATTGCGCAAATTGCATGATATATGTCCGCTTGTTAGGCAGCTGTTGAGCTGCATATGCTAAAAATTGCAGCGGCGTTTGATTTGACGGTGCAGAAATACCTTGCTTATTACACCAACGCACAACAGTAAGGTAGTCTTTTGCGAGTGAATGCGCTGGTGATTCTGGTTTTTTAGGCCAAGACAAATACACAAAGTAACAAATAAAGGCTAAACATACGGTTGCTATCACCATCAGTGAAATTTGCCAAAGCTGTTTATTACCGAATAATTCTTTTAGCAGGGAAGATTGCTTTTGCTGGTCAAAACCTAACACCCAATTTGTCCATTGGTAATCAAGATTTTCAAGCTTAAGCCTTAACCAGTTAATACCAGCAATATTACTCAATCGTAATAAGCCAAAACTCAAGTTGCTTGTAAATTCGCTATTCAGCTGCAAGTGCTGTGATAAAGATCCGTTTAATCGTTCAGGTGAAACAACCGCAGTTGCATCAAAAATTTGCCAACCTTTACTTTTTATAAATACTTCAACCCATGCATGGGCATCATATTGATAGACGCTCATATAACTATTTTGTTGATTATACTCACCACCTAAGTACCCCGAAACAACGCGGGCAGGAATACCAACACTTCTAAACATAAATGCAGCTGTGCTGGCATAATGGCCACAAAAACCACGTTTATTAGCAAATAAAAACTGGTCAAGGGTGTTGTTACCAGTAATTGGATCGGGCGTTAAGGTATAGCTAAAGTTATTATTGGCAAAGTAGTCATACAGTGCTGAATAAAAAGCCTGATCATTGCTATTATGTTGTTCATATAGATGTTTAGCTAAAGACTGTGACTGCAAATTAGTCTCTTTAGCTAAACTAAGCTGCACGTTTTGATAGTGTGCAGAGCGAGAGAGTTCAGCCAAGCTAAAAGCATAACTCTGGGCTGTATAGCTGATACTATTAGCTAAAAAACGTTTCCGCAGTAGTAATCCATTGCTGGTTGTTTTTACATCTTGATGGGCCGAGTCGGCAAACTGTAAACCATAAAGCCAAGGCTTAGCGCCAGGCTCTGCAAAAATTTGATAACTATATAATGGTTCACCACGTTCAGCTGAGGTGATTTGGTCAATTACTTGTTGGCTTTTTAAAATGTCCGATATTAACCAGCGTTTCCCATCAAACTCATCATGTATAATCGCTCGCCAGTAATAGGGGGAAGATGGCTTTTGCTGATCAAATTTAGCTCGAAATACTAACTCATCTGAATTAGACAGTTTGGCTATATCAAATGGATCAACACTTTCTGACAAACCGGTTTTAGCGAGTTTTGGCCCCGGTAATTGCCAAAATGCGGGAAGTTTCGGTAACAATAATAATAAAAATATCGCTAAAGGTAGTGCTAGCAACAAAAGTTTGCAGCTGTCTTTAGCTGCAATTTTTAAACTATGTTTAGATTCAATCAGCGCTAAAAGCGCAAAATTTAAAATATATAGCATGCTAATTACTAGCGTAGCAAATAAGCTCTGAGAAAATAGATATACTGTTGAGAGACTAAAAAAACTTAACAAAATGATAGTTTGATAATGCTTTTTTGTATTGGCTTGCAGTAATTTAAATAAGCTAGAGAGGATCAGCATCGCAACAAATAAAGTCACCGTATCGCTAAAACCTACGTCATAAAACAAGATCAATAGACTCAAACCGGCCAAAGTATTTGCTAATATGGCAGTGGGTTTATTTCTTTTCAATAAGGTAACGGCTAGATTCCAAATACACAAACTAGCTAATAATGTATTAAATAGAGGAGGTAACTCAGTAAAAATAAAACTCAGCACTAAAATATAAACAATAGATAACGACAAATTGATCGCGGTTAAATTATCAGTGACTTTCATTTTCATCCTTTGCAAAACGGCTTAGTGCTTCTAAACACTGTTTACAATGTTCTTTGGTATCACTGATCGCGTATAGTCCTGCTTCTAATTGCAGGCCATAACTAACGCCTTGTGAGTAAGCCTGAGTTACTAAATAGCTTAATTGTTGTAGGCGGGATTCGGTATTTCCTTGTAACTGATTAAAATCAAAAACAACACTTTGGGCTGAATAATTTACAAACTCTTTTACCATTAATTGCTGAGTTTTTGCGTAATGTTTCCATGATATTCGTTTCATATTCATACCAGTTTGATGAATATTTAAACCATCAAATTCATCACTACCATGGCTGTTTTTATGCAGGCCATCATCAGTGTTGTGGTTATTTTGCAAACTAGCTTCATGCAATGGTTTGAGTTGTTGCGGGTAGACAAATACCGTATGTGCTAATTGCATGTAGCTCCATACCGATACTAATCCAAACGGGTACTTGCTGATTATTTTTAATCGGCGCAAGGGGTATTCACCACGTTCTTTTAATCCTAAATCTAAATTAACTATTTGCTTTTGACTGGTTATTTCATCAACGGTTGTGAGGGTTTTATTTTCATAAATAAACTGCAATGATTGACATTTTTTTTCGGTTTTTAGTTGCAGCTCTAATAATGCAGAGCAGGGAGCATAGCTAGCTATATGATTTTTATAATCAATTTTTAATCCTTTAAGATTGCTATAACCCATAAGTAGCGAAAATATCATTACGACAAGCATTAAATAAGCCATCGCTAAAATCAGATTATTCTGATAATTAATGCCTAATATAAAATTAAGCATAGTAACCACTAAAAAGCTCACGCCCAATTTTGATGGCAAAACATATATTGTGTTATGCGTTAAGGTAAGATGTTCGGTATTATGTTTATTTCTTAGTAATAGCTTGAAAACCTTAGCTTTAAACTGAAACCAAAAAGTAGGGCGCTTTCCTGTTTTATTGTTCATACCTTAAAGTGGCACATCAACAGTATTTATTAATTGTTTGATCTGTTGTGAGCTAACATCATGCTGCAGACCTAAACGATGTTCGCTAACACTAGCAAAAATAGTTTGCACATCATCAGGGGTAACAAAGTCACGACCATCAATAAACGCCCATGCTTTCGCGGCTTTGCCAACTGCAATACTGGCCCGTGGAGATAACGCATTAGCAAATTGGCTGTTATTTCGGGTAGCAGATACAAGCGCCAAAATATAATCAACAACCGGTTCACTTAACATAACAGCACTTACTTTATTTTGTATTTCAATTAATTGTTGTGTATCGATACGTACAGGTAAGTGTGCATAATCACGATTATGTTGGCCTAAAATGAGTTTACGTTCAGCTTCTTTAGGTGGAAAACCCAAACTAATACGCATAAAAAAACGGTCTAATTGAGATTCAGGTAAAGGATAAGTACCTGATTGATATAAAGGGTTTTGAGTTGCTATAACAAAGAATGGTGTTGGTAGGGCATGTTTATCACCATCCATAGTAACTTGGTTTTCTTCCATTGCCTCTAATAAAGCGCTTTGTGTTTTTGGACCTGCGCGATTTATTTCGTCCGCTAAAACAACTTGACTGAAGATAGGCCCTTTATGAAAAGTAAATTTATGCTCATTGGCATTAAAAATACTTGAGCCCAGTATGTCTGAGGGTAATAAATCACTGGTAAATTGCACTCGTTGATATGATAAACCTAATACCGCAGCAAGTGCATGCGATAAAGTGGTTTTACCCATACCTGGCAAATCTTCAATTAATAAATGACCTTGGCTAAATAAGCAGGTTAACGCGAGTTTTATTTGTTGCTGTTTGCCAAAAATAACCTGAGATAAATCATCAATGATCGCTTGTACGGACTGTTTCATAGTAACCTTGTAGGTTGATAAATTACATTAAATGAGTTCGAGGCGTTTCATGACCGTATCAACTTTTTTAGCATTAAATGGTTTTGCAATAAAACCTTTAGCACCTAGTTCCCAAGTATTTTGAACATTTTCGAGGCTGTTATGGCCAGAGCACATGACAACATGTGTATGTGGGTAATTGTCATTTAAGTATTCAAGAATTTCTGTACCATCGGTATCGGGCAGTTCAATATCGAGAAAGATAACATTCGGGGATTTTTCATCAATCAACGTTTTAGCCGATTCAAAATCTCTGCTTTCAAGAATATCTTCAAAACCTAACTCAGTTAAGATCTGATTTAAGTAGTTACGTATATCTTGAACATCATCAATTATTAGGATTGGTTCTAACGGGCGCACAAATTCCATATTGTTTACTTCTTGTGATACAGCTTAAATTGTATTTTTAATACTATGCTAAGCGATAATGAAGCTCAAGAAAGATACTCGAATTAAACTGTATTATTGAAATAAACCACCACTAAGTCCGATACCGTCTAGTATTGGACTTAACACCCATATAAACACACCCCAGCTTAGATAATTAATTGATAACCTATAATTTATATTATGTTAAATAGAGTGAGTTTTATAAGTAACAACCTAATTACTGTAAGGGGTTGTTCATTTCTAGAATAATGATGATATGGGGATTTTCGCCCTCGTGTTTTGGAAAAGCCCATTATTACTGGGTTTGATGAACCCTGAGCGCAAAATTAGCTAAATTCGGATTACGCTTGGTTTTAGACGAAACCTGTTCAAACTGACTCATTCCACGATCATTCCTGCTCATTGTACGTTTAGAATTAGATCATTGTTGATCGTTTAACTTTCCTTTAAATACACTTTAAACGCCTTTTAAACGCTGTTTAAATATTTTGAGGTGCCGATGTTTAAACTTTTTCGGCAGCTATTATTGTATTGAACGTTGGGCCTAGCTCTACTGTGATCATAAAACCTTGGTACGATATTTTTACTTGGTTGCCTATATAAGCAAACGTATTTGGATTTTGAACAGCGTTCATTAGATCGTGTACTTGCTCAATTGCTAGCTGGCCAGTTAAGAACTTTTCAATTTGAGTGCTGCTGACTGTAACAGCGCTACTATATATAGGTGCGTTTTTACGTGACAACTCGTTTAGTAAATTTACAGGCAAGTGCCCTAACGTAAATTGCTGGCTATCTGGTACTGACTTTTTAAGCGCTAACTTTGCTGCTTGTAAGTTTACCTGCTTTATATAGTACTGCTGAGATTTTAAAACTGCTTCGTTAAATTGTGGTACCGCTAATTTTTGAATGTCAGTTGATAATGTCATAACTGATTTACCCGCTGCAATGTCTGCACCTAGCCATGCTTTACCAGGATTATAATCCCAGCCTAGATCAATGCCTGCTAACTTACTCAGTTCTTCGCCTGTTGATGGGTCAACAACTTTGAATGACTCCATAAACTTGTTCACTGTTTCAGGCTTAGTAACTGTTAGCCCCATTCGTGCAATATCACGCGCATTAAGTGATACCACCTTACACCTGCAGTTATAACCATTTGGCGGATAATGTGTATCCCAAAACGGATGATCTACAGGCAGTAAAATGTAATTCCACTTACCGTGGTCAGGTCTTACGCGGCTATCACCAGCTGTTAAGTATAATAAATATGGTCTGCGCTCTTTTATACGCTCTTGCTGTTGCCAACGGCCCGCTGCTCGCGCCGTGTTTTTGTTGTTTTGATAAATAACTTTTGTACGCCAACCCCGTTTGCCATTGTATGACCAACCGTGATCATCAACTATTTTGTCAAAGCGTTTTCTAAAGTCCGATATAGTTTCGCCATCACTAATAGCCTTATCAACTGCTGTATATAGCTCGTTAATGATCTCTATTTGTGTAGCACCGGCAACGGTAAATGCTTTGGCGTGAATTAAGCCCTGTAAGTCTTTATATGACTCACTGGTAAGCTTAATTTTGTCTTTAAAGTGAGAAATGGCTTCCTTGAATTTAACAAGGTCGCCATATTGTGGAGCTAGTAAGGCCATATTAGTGCTCTTTTAGCGACTGTTGAATGTCTTGAATTTCGTTTCTACGTGAATTATCACGGCTATTACCAAAGAAGAAATTCAATATTGATGCTACAACGGTGCCTAAAATAAAGCCCAAGATAGTGTCAGCAAAACGTGTTGCGGTATCTGGTATGGTTAAAAACGTTATACAGCCTATGTATATAACCGTTGCAACCGACCAGAACCACGCATAGTAATAAATAAAGCGCTTTGAGAACTTATCATCTTGATTAAGTGCCTGTATTTGCATATTGCGGGCGCTTTGAGTGTTTTTAAACGCTAAATCATCAAGCTCTTTTTCACGGTTTAAAATGGTTTGCCGTAACTCTTGTTGTAATGCACTGGATTGCTGAACCAGGTTAAATGCTTGCTCTGGCGTGCCACCATTAGTAATGGTTTGCGCAATATCTACCACTTTAGACGCGACCTTTGATCCATTGTCGCCCCCTATCCAACCGCCTATTTTTTTATCTAGGCCTGTGAGCTTTGCTATGCCAAGTGCTATTGTAATTGGGTCCATTTATGCCTCCATTGATTCATAAGTTACGCCACCAATCAGTTCAAGCTCTATATTTTCAATGCGCTTAAACTGTCGAACAAGTGACTTAGACGTTGTAAAAAAACAATCAAAATATTCAGTTTTATCATGCAGTTTTGGGTAATATTTTTTTGAATCGCGTTTACCAAAGGCTTTTTGAATACGTTTAATCTCATTAGGCTTATATAATGAAATAGAGCGTTTACGCCATACTTGCTCAAGGCATACAGGGCGCGACTCTTTTTTGTTAAACCATTCGCCTTTTATAAAATCATCAATATAAACACTTAACACGGTTGTCGACTCAGATTTTCTCTGGCGTTGCACAGAGACTTTGTGATCGCCTACAGAGAAAACAACATTACCAAATGTGCCAGCAAGCTCGTTTTCTATCTCTATCCACTGCTCTTTTGTGATGGCCATAAGCGCCCCGCTACAGTTTTGCTATATCGAGTGAAATTGCTTGCTCAATGCCTTTATCATCTTGCTTGTAAAAGCGAATAAAACGGCAAGAATCAACAACGCCAACGGATTCCGCAATAATATTCATGGCTTTGGTCCACTTGCCCGAATCGTCTGATATTTCGAGTTTACGCAGGGCTAAAATGCGTTGTGGATTAAGTGATCCTTGCTTATCGGTATTAAACGTTTTGCTAACAATGGCTTTAATGTTTTGATTGCCGCCTTCGGTCCATTCGTCCAGGCATTGATCAATTAATTGCTTGGCAAGGGTAAGCTCTGGGCCAAGTTCAATGCGTTCTTGCGTTTGTAGCGTTACTTTTAATTGGCTATCAAAAGTGCGCAGCGTTACATTGCCTTTTTTGCCGCCTAAGTTAACGCCATGTTCTTGCGCTAATAGCTCTATAAAATCGTCGGCCTCAGTCATTAATGCACTTTTAAATTCAGCAAGTTGAGCCTGCATATCTTCAGCACATTTAACAGCTTTTCTTACAAACTCGTCTTTGATCAAGTCAGTTTGTTTGATGTTGGCAACGGCTACTAAATTTCCTTTGCCGTCTTTTAAGTAACCTTCAGGAATGTTATTCATCGTCTATCTCCACAGTTTTTGAATTAGCCTCGTTCATGCCTGCCATAAACTCATACTCCATTGCTGTTTGGGCAACTTGCGCCAATGCAGAGCTTGAAATGTCAGGGAATTGTGAGGTTATTTTTTGTTTAAGTTCGTCCAGGCTTTTAGATGCCTGGGCAAATTGAAAAATCTGTTTAATGGTGTCGTCACTTGCGTGATCAAACACATCAAATTCGTTGGTAAGCTCTACGCTGTCTGTTGGCTTTTTGGCAAACTCAGTTTTAGCGGCAGTGGCTATGCCATGGCCCTCGTCGGGCACATCTAGGATTGTTTCGCCGTCTTTTGGCTTTGGTACACCGAGTTCTTGATAGGCCCAGTCTTCACCAACAGGCACAATGCGCGCTGTTTCGCGCACGCGGGTTACGGTGTCGGTGTTGATCTCGCGTTTGTCTTTAAAGATGAATTTGGGCGGTTCGCCACCGTCAAAATTTACCGTGTGTAATGCGTTTAAAAGCTGGTTACGGTAAGAGGCTACAAGCGCCCTGTCTGAACGTTGGTTGTCGCCCGCGCGTTTTGCATGGGTTTCGCTAGCTGCGCGTGCGCCGCCATTTTTTTGCTCAGTTGCTAGGGTTTGGCTTGTTAGCGCTTTGCTTATTTCAGCATTACAAAAGTTTACTAGGCGCTCGGGTACTGGCTCGCCAGATATTTTGCTTTCGATGATCTCAATACTGGTGTCATCCGGTATCGCTGCAATACCATCACTTACCAACTTAGCTAAGCCATCTAATAAATTTTCGATGTCTTTGTCTTTACTGGCGATTGGGTATTTGCCAACAGGAAATGGAATACCAAAGCGTTCGCACAGCTGAACAAAAAACTTAAAACCGCCGTGTTTAAAGGTCCACGGCCAAAAGCAGCTGCTTAATAATGCAATGCCATACGGGTTTTCGGCGCTTGGCATGTGGCGAACGCACGACCAACGACGGTGATCGACTAACTCACCTTGTGGATTGTCGCTGGTTTTTACCAGCAGCTCGTGATCACTATTAAACGCAAAGCGGCTGTTGCGCCAGGTCTCTACATATTCAGGTTGCCAATGACCGTCGTGCTTAATGTATTTGCCTAAATGGGTCACACTAAAGCCATTTAAAATTGCGCTGTAGTTGTGCCAATCCATATCGGCCCATTCTGTATGGGGGCATGGTTTACGGGCAAAAAACGCTTTAGCTAGTTCATAGCTTTTTAAGCTGGCTGCGTCGTCACCGCCTGGCACTAACTCGGTATTAAAGCTAAATAAACCACTACGTAGTGAGCGCAGTTCACCTATAACATGGGCATCACGGGCTATTTCTTCGTAAATAGCGGTGTTTTTACCCGCGCGGCGTAGTATTGGATCAGGGTTTGGTAGCTCAGTAATAAGCGACGTTAAGTTTGGATCTATACGGTTTTGGTCAAACATACGGTTAAGCGCTGCGTATGCTGTAGATTTAATGCGTGGCTTGCTATACATGATAGCCCCTTATTTGTTTAGTGACTTTGCGGCTATTAACACGCGGCATACCGCCTGCACCGGTGCTGGCTACCATCCACAAAATAGCCAGCGCACAGCTTAAATCGTAGTGATGGGCGGTTTGCTTTTCTGGCCAGTTTTCAAGCTCGTCGAGTAGTAAGCGGCAGTGTGAATGAAAGGCAATTTGTGCCGGTGTATTGGTTACATAGGTTTCAAGTGATCCTATGCGTTCCTCAGCGCTAATAACCGCTGTCACACCGCGTAAAGGCAGGGCAATGCCCTGCTCTAGGCCTGTGGTTATAAATTGGCTGCGCATAAAATCAAAGGCGTTGTTGTTCTCAAAGCCCCACACACGGCAGTTATATTCTTTTTGCGCGCGTATTAAGTCGTTTAGTAATCGGCTGGTACCACGGACTTTACGGCTTTCATATTCAACGTGTAGCTTTTGTAATTCATTAGAGTAAAAGCCCACCAATATGGCGCTGGGGTCGGCTTTTTCGGTTTTGCCCATACTGGGATCACATGCGCCGTAGGGTATCCATTCGTTTAAGCGATCAACCCAAAAATCAAACTGGTAAAAAATAGCTTCTTCGTCGCTTTTGGCTATGCCTTGCATTTCGCGGTTAAACTCACGCTTATTAGCCGCCCACATACACATTAAATCGTAAAGCGAACGCACACTTGGCCAACTGGTAGTTGCGCCTTTAAGCATTTGCTTTTTGCGCTTGATCCAAAACTTAAACGACGGTTTTTGCTCGGTTGAAACGGCCTCACCTTTGGCGGCGGCGCGTTTTTCAAAGCGTTTATCGTCATGGACCATTAAATCGCGGCATTCTTCCCATAAATCCATACGCTCAGGCATTTGTTTAATGGCTTTAAAACGGTGAACAATGTGCCCTGGTGCCTCTTCGGCGCGGCTTATTGGGTCGTCGTTATTTAAAACGGTGTTTACACCTAAGAATTTTACGGTGCCGTCAGGTGGGCCAAGGTATTGCACTGCAGCCTCTAGGAAACGCCAGCGGTTATCGCGCTCAGTGGGCGATTTAGCCTCGGCATCGGTAATAATGTCATCGGATAGCAGCAGCTTAGGGCGGCTGGCACCATGGAATGTACCGCGTACTGATTGCTCAGCACCACGGCTTTCAAAGCGTACGCCTTGGGCTGTTACAAACTCGCCTAACTTCCACACGGGGGATTTTTGGCATACTTCGGGGAAGTCTAACGCGAGGTTGTTATTGTTAAGTAGCTCGGTTTTAACTACCTCTAATGTTTTGGTTGGCATTTTGGTTTCAGCGCCAAACAAAATAACAAAGTCGATAAATTGTTTTATTTTAGCTAAGCCCAGGTCTTGGCAAATATCAGGGTCTTGTAATAGCGCGAGTACCGCTACATAAACGGGCGCTATTTTTACGGCAAGGGTACTTTTACCTTCACCACGCGGGGCAACAAACCAGTTTTTCCAACCGTTTTTAAGCTTGAGGGCTTCGGGGAACCAGTTCATAAAATAGCTTTGAAACTCAGACGCTGTTTGATCGTCGTCAAGCCACATGTGGTGGGGGAAATACGTATACACAAAAAACTCAAAGTCGCCGCCAAGAACGCGTTTGCGGCGTTCTTTAATCGCTGCAGGGCTTGGATCAATATTGCGTTCTTTTGCTTCAATATCGCGGCGCAGTGAGCCGGTGATCTGTTCTATTTCAGCTAAGAACTCGCGTGAATTCATATCGGCCATTAGTCGCTTAACTCCTGATCGAGCCGTGGACCAAATGCAGTGAGTATTTCAACAAACTCAGGGGCAAATTCGGGGTATTTGGTTGATACAAACTTAGCAAGAATTTTAACGACCTCAGCGGCAATGGTGCGCTTTTCAAGTTTTTTATTACCGCCCGATACCTTCATTACTTTACTCATCATATCGGTGAGTGAGCTAAGTACTTTGGTGCGTTGTTCAAGCGGCAGCGCTGCGCCCTCGGCTGATTTTAAAAGCTCAAAGGTTTCGTTTACTTGAATGGTGAATTCTTCGATAAAGTCGGTGGTAAACTCCCCTGCTGTGCCTTCGCTACGGCGGCTTGCTGCACGGGCTAAGTCCCAATCGTCACCGTTGTCTTTGGCTTCCATTTTCCAGCGTCGTGCTGTGCCATCGGCAACGCTATGCTTAATGGCCGCAACACTTAACGCGAGCAGCTCGGTTACATAGCTGTGGCGTATGGCATTTTTCTTTTCTGCAGGGTGCGCCATTAGCCGGTCATCCCATTTTTTACGGCATAGGCAATGAGCGACACGGCTAAACCCGCTGTACCGCCCATAGCAGCTACTTTAATGCGTTGGTTTGTTAGTTTTTCTTCGACTTTATTTAAGCGTTCGTCGTGCTTATTAATCGCTGCAATTTGGCGTAGCTCACTTGCTTTTAAATCTTCTTTTAAGGCGTCGGTGACGACCTTTTGGCGTGCTTCGCTTTTTTCGATACTGTGATGAATATCAGCTTTTATCTCAGCCACGCTGTTTAAAATGGCCTCTTGGCTGGCTTTAATAGAACCAATAGACTCAAATAGTAGGTTTTCTTGCTCTGGGGTCATGAGTCGTCCTTAAGGGTTGAATACTTTAATGCCCGTCCATGTCGGCGTGCGCACATCAAAATGAAACCAACTCACTTGCCCTTCAATGGCGGTGATGTAGGGGAATTCTTGCGGGTGGGCTAATACGTAATCACGTACTTGCTGAGCGGTGTAATTAGTAAAGCTACAATCGAATGCTTTACCTAACTTGTGTTGACTGCGTTTTGCACCTACTGCGCAATCAAGCTGGCGATAGCCACGGTATTGATTAGCGCCGCCCCAGCTCCAACTATTTACGGTGCATGGGCCAAACGTGTTGCGTAACTTTTGCAGCATACGCAATGCGCGATCATCAAATAGATTGATCAAAAACAAAGGGTCGTCTTGATAAAGTTCAAACGTGGCTTTTGGTACTAATTCTTGAAACGTAAAGCTTGGGGCAGTCGGTACTACCACTTTTCTTTTAAGCGCCATGCTGTTGAGTCCTCATTTTGGTTAAACGTTGTTTTGTTAGGACGTAACAGGCAGGTAAGCGAGTACTGCGCACTGGTTTGTTATTGGCTGGGTTTAGCAGCTGTTGAACGCGAGTACGCAATGCGGGCAGGTCTTTTAACGGGCAACGGCGAGAAATTGCAATTTGCTCGGCTTTAGAACTGGCCTTAATAATTTGTTGAGCTAAAAACTCAATAAATGGCGCATGCACTGTATTTGTCATGCTGGTAGTAAATCAATTTAGGGGGTTGGGTAACACTGTAAAGTTGTTTGCGGCTGGGGCTTTCGAGCTGGTCTATTAGGTTAAATTAAAAAGGCTTACTAATACAAGGGGGCAAGCCAATTTAATTTAGGTTTACAATATTAAGTCTGAATGTAAATATCTATCGAAGTCGGTTTAATCAATTGTTGGAGTGTTTATGAATGGAATCTGTAAATTATGTAACGAATCTGGAACGCTTAAGAAAAGTCACTTTATCCCAAAATTTATAGGGAAATGGTTAAAGAAAACATCTATAACTGGTTATATGCGAGAAAAAAATGAAGTTCATAGAAGAGCACAAGATCTGCCTAAGGAATATTGGTTATGCGGAAAATGTGAAGACCTTTTTTCAAATTGGGAAAGAGAGTTTTCACTTAAAGTTTTTTATCCGTTTATTGAAGACTCAACAACTAGAATGCCTTATGGTAATTGGCTATCAAAATTTGCAGCATCAATATCATGGAGAACATTAACATTTATCAGAAGCAAAAATACAAAAGATGAAGGAAGCAAAAGTAAAGATTACTTAAACAATTTAGATAGTGCGGAATTAGCTTTAACTAAATACCTACTTGGTGAATCTGATAACCTTTTCCAATATGAGCAACATATTTACCCTGTTGACGCAATTGGTAATCATAACGTCAATAACCTACCTACAAATATAAATCGTTATTTTCTACGTAATATAGCAATGGATATCATAGGTAATGATAGTGAAACGTATATCTATACAAAGTTACCTAGCTTCATAATCTTAGGGGTTGTTAAAACAAATGCATCGAAAATTATTAGGAACAGTCGAATATCAATCAAGGGAGATGTTCTTAAACCAAGAGTGTACACGTTTCCAAATGGCATAGCTGAATACATTTTTGATAAGGCTGAAGAGGTATCAAAAGTTTATGATGAGATTCCAGTAAAGCAATTGGAGAAAATTAACAAATATATTGTTGATAACCCAGATAAAGTAATAGAGTCGAGATTATTTCAAGCTATACAACATGATTACGATCATTTTGGCTCTGAAGCTTTTAAAAAATAGAATTAATAATTAAAAAAGTTTAAAGGTGATTTAAATGTTAGAGCATGCCCCTGATTGGAAAGTACTTAAAAAATTTGCAGATATTAAATTAGTAAAATTTTCGTATGTATGGATAATTATCGTCCCTATTCTCGCTAAGTTGCTTATAAAGGTTGGGGATGTATTACCAATTAAAATTGGAGATGTTACTTTCAATATAAATCTAAGCCTACCGTTTAGTTGGCAAATGTTCTTTTTTGCAGCACTTTTCTTTTCTTTAGCGCAATTCATTTTTAACTTAATTTGTCCTGAAATAGTCAAGGATTTTGAAAATCAAAGAGAATTTGAAAAAGATGGTAAAACAGTCATTCAGCTAAGTTCGTATTTAAAAGGTTTACTCTTGTGTAGAAATAATAGTAATTATAAAGAAAGTGGTGTATTTCTTAATTTAGTGAAGAAAGAAGATAGAATAAATAATGCAAGGGATATAGCTAAACAATATTTAGCTCATTTGAACGCAGATTATCAAATTAATATTGTCTCAGGTGTAGCTGCAAATGATTTTCAAAAGGCAGCTAATATATTGGTAAGCTTGTCTCCAGAAAGAAGAAAAGCGATCTTTGAGTATGTTTATACAGTTTGTAAAGTACAAAACCCAATCACCAGAATTATAGTCGGTTCATTATATTTTTTAGGTTTCATTTTGTCTGCTGTTGTACTACTCCAGAATGTTATTTCTGTAATCCATACTATATTTTAACCTTTTTAAACGCCTCCCTATATTCATCCATTAAACCCGTTACATCTAACCTCATAGTTTTACGTTGGTTGATGTAACGGGCTAACAGGTTTAAACCGTATTCGTACTGCCACCGCTTTGGCTTTTTGCCACCGCTAAGTTGCAACGCAGTGAGCAGTACAAAGTTATTGTTTTGCATGTTTGTGCTTGGGGTAGCTTTGAATTCTAACCTCTTTACCATCGGTTACACGGATAAACTCAAACCAGCAATGAATGCAAATAGTGTGATCGTTATAAACCTCGCCCTCTGGTGGGCGCATGGTTTTTAAGGTGTTATCGCACTCAGGGCATTTGTAATGAATTACTGGTTTGCTGCGTAACGTTGCAGCGTTAAAAAAGGCTAAGCATTCTGCTTTAATGTCTTTTAAAAGCTCCATAAAGCCCCCTACAAACTTAAATTTAATTGTGTTTCGTGCGCCCGTTCGTCTTGGTATGCACTGTAAATACTGCTTACTTGCTGGCGGGTGATCTTAAAACGCTTAACCAGCTGCTGAATGTTGCTACTTTTAGTGTCCAGGGCTTGGCAAATTTGTTGATTGCGAATTTGCATAAGCACTTTGTGCAGCATGGGTATTTGGTAGCTTGATCCTACGTTGGCATCTATTAGCTCTTGCACTAGGGCTTTACCAAATACCTTGACTACTTCGTGATCCTCGGTTGGCTTTTCTGGGATATAAAACATTTGCCCTTGCTGCTCGGTGAGTACCGCAATGGTTTGTTCAACCCCTAAGTGTTTAACTATGCGGCGCAGGCCATGGGGTAATGCCCGTAAATCTATGGTTGATTCGCTCATGATTGCTCCTCAAATAAATAATCTAAGCCGTTTTCACGGTCTAGTCGGCGTTGCTCTTGGTATGCCTCTACGTCACGGCGAATACGGCACTTTTCGCGGTCTGTTGCTTTAACTGGGCGATAGCGTTCTTCCTCGGTGTAAGGCGGCTTACGCGGGTTAATGGTAAAGTTTTGGTACTCTTCGTAATTAGCCATTTACGCCCCCTGCTTTGCTTTATGGCGTGCAAGCCATTGCTTAAGTACTTCGATAACAGCTGGCCATTGCTGGGCGCTTTGGCTAAGCTTTTTGCCCTGCAGGTGCTTTTCACAAAACGAGTCGCATGCCCCTTTTGAATCAATGTTTACCGCCCCTGCGCGGTGCAGCTGGCCCCACAGGCTGTAAATCATTTTTAGCTGCGCGGGTAACTGCTTTTTGCCTGCGTTTGGGTTCATTGAGCGGTAACGCGTAAGCAGCTGCTGTTGCTCAAGCTTGGTTAAGTCAGCGCAGGTGTTGGTGCGGCCATTACAAATGTACGACACATTAAGTTGGTGGATATCTTGCTCGATACCCGCCGCCTTTTGTGCAATTTTAATTTGTTGGATCAAGTTGCTCATGCGCTTTGCTCCATCGGGATAAACTCAAACGCAATGGCTGGTTGTAAATTGATGACCTTAATGCCCCAGTCGCTAACGCCTTGGGTATAAATACGCGCTAGGTTTGGGTGTAAGTTGTTAAAGCGAATAGCCAATTGCTCGGCAGATTTAACGCCTAAAACATGTTGAATAGTGAATAGCTTTTCGGCTATCAGCATTGAGAACGCGGCTTTGATATTGCCGTTACAGCTGTCGATAAACTCGCCTGATCCTTGTTTATCAGCAAGTACAGCCAGCATGTGTTGCGTGCTTACGGTGTCGTTTACTGCTAAACGTGCGGTAAAACGTGGAGTGTTTAAATTAATTGAAAATGCCATGATTAAATCCTTATTTAAAGTTTATTTAAACAGCGTTTAAACCGCTGGTTTATTAAGTACTGATGAAAAGATGCCATTGACTAACAGCTTGTCTACGGCGGTGTCTGGGTTTTTGTTGGTGTGGTTAAGCAAATGCGGTAGCAAGTTTTCAACTAGCTCACGGGCGTTACCCTCAACGCGTTTGTGCAGCCATTGCCACCACTTTGCATCGTTTTGGGCGAGCTTTACCGTGCCCTCGGTTAGCTCTAAAAACAGGGTGCGAATGTCTTCAACCGTTATTTGGCCGATAGGTTTAGGCCAAAAGCACACGCGGCTTGCAATGAGTTCGTAGCGCTCTTGGGTTTGCAGTTTGTCTACCAGTTGAATGTTGCCAACCAGCGTGACCCCAACTATTGCTTGATCGCTAATAGTGCGCAGCGGGTCGAGCGAGTTTGGTTTGCACTTGTCGGCTTCGTCTAAAATAATTAGGCGGTCTGTGTCACGCAGTGCGCTAATAATCTTTTGCATGTTTTTATAGGCACTTGGGCAACGCGATAAGCCCAGGGCTGTGGTTAGTTGCTCAAGTACTTGGGTGCTGCTGGTTTGCTCACTGCCGGCAATTAAAATGGCTTCTTTGTTGTGGCGGCAATATTCTGCAATGCCTTTGGTTTTACCAAGGCCTGCTTGGCCTGCAAACACACTAAAGCGTTTACGTGCTCGCGCTTGGTCGCATGCCATGGCAATAAGTTTTGAGGTGCTAGTAGGAATAAACCGCACATCACCGTACACAATTTCAATTTTTTTGCGCTCATTAGAAGGCTTGCCTTGGTCAACCTCTGCTGGGCAAATCAACGCCCAAATGTCGTGCAGGTGCTTGGTGGGCTTTGCGTTGTACTTACCGTTAATGAGTTGGCTGATTGATGCAGGGCTTTTACCCATGCTTACCGCAATGCTGGCGCTGGTAATGTTTTGCTCGCGTATTTCGGGCGATTGCAAACGCAGGCAAATACGCGCTGCCAGTTCGCGATCAGCTTTGTTATATGACTTATTAAAGCCATTGCGTTTTTCAATCTCGGTAATAGCGGCGTTACCAAACAGTTTTTGCCACATCGCCACAATGATTTTTTCAGGGTTAATGGTGCATTTGTTTGCCAGTACTTCTTTAACTGACTGCAGGGCAAAGCCACAGTTAAGCTCTTCGGTGGTCATGCCTGTGGTGCTTAACTCTTGGTTTATTAGCTCAACACGTAGCGTTTGCTCTGGCGTGTATGGGTGTGGTTGGCTATAGCTCATAAGTGTGTTCCTTGCGTAAATTGGGTTGATCTAGTAATTCGTTTAGGTCGATTTCGTGCTGTGGCTGTGTAGGCGTTACATCAAAATCAAAAATATTTACCGGTGCTTGTTGTGCCGCAATGGCTTTAATTGGCGCTGCAAACTTAGCCACCGAATCAACATCGATAACGCGTTCTTGCGTTTCTTGGGCTTCTATTTCGCGGCGTTTGGTGTCAATGCGCTTTAAGCGGCCAGTGCGGCGTTTGCTTTCGGCTTGCTCAATGCGCGACGTAGGCACGGCATGCGATTTAGTTTTTAAGTTAGCGAACATTAAAAACTCACCGTTTAGCTTATAAAGCTTGGTGTAGCTGTCGTCGTGTAGGTCGTAGGCGGCAATAAGCTCTTGGCCATTAAACTGGTGTAAAAAGTCAGCTGAATAATCACGTTGGTGTAAGCGGAAGCGGCCACGGCGAATGTTGACGGTTTCGCGCGGTAACATGACAAAATCGCCCTCTACCGGTGGTACGCGCTCTATGTTTTCGTCCCATACCTGTTGGCGGGTTTTACCTTTGATCTCTGGGTGCTCACTGTTGTGGTAGTCGTTTAAAAATGCTTTAAATTCGGCTATCCATTCGTCTACCGTGGGCAGTTTACGTTTGCCTTGCTTGGCCTCTTTAAGTACCAGTTGCTTATGGCGATCGTCGTGGTCGCGCCCGCAATACGTGCTAAAGCGTTTACCAACGCGGTCTTCCATATGCAGGAAGAACCGCTCTATCCACTTAACACGGGCATTGCCTGGTATGGCAAAAATTACGTCTATTTCAAACTGGGCATAAAAGCCGGTTGTGTCGTCGTTCATGAGTTTGTTTTTGTAGCCTGAGCCGTTATCAAGGTAAAACATGGCAGGCACATTGTTATGCACTTTAATAGCGCGGCTTATGGCTGCTAGCGTATCTAACGTGCTTTCGGCGTAGCCGAGTTCCCAGCCAACAATGCAGCGGCTTGCTACGTCTTGAAACGCAGTTAGCTCAGCGCGGTATGGCTTGCCTGTTTTAGGGTGCGCTAGGTATACGTCAAGCGTGTGGCCATCGCCGTTATACATAACGCCTGGCTTTAAGTTATCGGTAGAACGCAGTAAGTGATCTTTATGTTTTTCACGGTACAGTTTTGCACCCATGCGATACGGGCTTTGTGGGCCTAGCTCATGCGGGAGTGCATTTATAAAACGGCGCACTTGGTGATGCTCTGCCTTGTAGCCCTCTTTGTTTAGCTGATCTGCCACTTGCGCAAAGCTTGGGCTGTTTGGGCTGTGGTAAAGCTCAAGGCAGCGGGCAAGCCAGCTATATTGGGTTTGTGCTTTGCCTTTGTGGTTTGGTAATAGGCTGTTAATGCCGTTGTCTTTATAAGCATTGCACCAGTTATAAACTGTGGCGCGCCCGGGTAACTTACCTAGTGCATCGATCGCGCTTGCTAATGTGCTGAGCGCTGTGTTGGCACGGTAGTTTTTTACAAGTGCCTCAAATGCTTTAGGTATGCCGCACTCTTGGGTAAGTAAATGGCGTACTAGCACCGCCCTACTTTGGGCTTTTTTACGGGCTGTTTCGCTGGCATTTTGCCAACTCAGCTCGTTACCTGTGCTGGGTAACTTATTGTATTTTTGAACTGCAGGATGCATTGCTCTCTCCTACTTTTTATTAGAATTAGTGCTAAAACGGTCGTTAAACATGGCGAGCATGTATTCACGGTTTGCTTGGCCGTCTTGCCATTCGTCTTCGGCAAATTGCGGTATGCACTCAGCGCCGGCTAAATGCTCGGGGCCAAACTCCCCGCTTAAGCGATTTAACATGTGGGTAATACGCTGCTGTATGCCTAGCCATAAATGCCAAGTAGTTTGCGCTGCGCCAATACGGTGGTTTAGGTCAAGGTCGCGGGTGTTGCATAGCTGCTCTGCCATGGCTATAAACTCTTCGAGCGATTCGTTAACAACGGCACTGTGCGCAAACGATTTTTGGCGCACCTGTGCAACTAACATAGGTAGCTCGTACATTTGCTTTGGGGCTTTGGTTAAGCGCTCGGTCTCTAGGGCGTTTATAAGCGTGGCAGTTTGATCTTCAAGCTCGGTGTGCTTGTCTTTTAGCTTGCGAATTTCTTTACGAAACTCACGTACTGATAGGTCATTGAGCGTGTCTAGATCGTCGTCATCGAGAGATTCAACGGTTTCAACAGGTAAACGTGCCATTTCAATCAGCTTGCTTTTGTTCATGTTCAAAAGCGCAGACGTCTGCACTTTTGAATCAGGCAGTGCTAAAAACATTTTAGATACAGCTATTGCGTTAAACGCATTGCGGCGAGGAATGCCTAGTTCTTTAAGCTTTTTATCGAATTCACCGTATTGAAGATGTGATTTAATACTTAAATAAAGCAGTCCGCGCTTTGCGGTATCAACCAGTGCTTGTTCTTCCATGCGGACAAGCAATTGCCATGCTTCGTCAACTGAATCTGGCATTACGAGCTGTATGTGCCCTGCCATCTTCTCGATTTTGGCGCTTAACTGCTGTTGCTCTTCGGCAGAGAATGTTTGATCCGTTAAATCAGTGCTCATAATGGCCTCCGGCTGCGTTTATGCGGCTGGCTTTACAAAATACAGACGGTTTTTGGTCTTTGATTGTCATTGTTTTTAGCCTTATATGGGTTTTATATCGGGTGGTGAAATGGTGCTTTCAGTCTTGTTCGTCGTTGTTTAATAACGACTCGGTTATATAGCGCTGCATAGCTGTTCGCTCTTCTATTTCCATTTGCAGCTCTGCATGCTGTTGCAGTAGTTGTGAGCGCTGATCGACTGCTTTAAACAAAATAGGTTTGAGTAGTACATTAGCTGGCTCTGTTGAGCGTACGGCATAACACAAGGCCGGAAGGTAATGCATTGGCATATAGTTAGTTTGACTTGGGGCAAGCCATTTATTGAGTTTGGCTTGGTCTACATCGTTGTTTTGAGCGCGTAGTGCATCGTTCATGCGGTCAGCTATTACTGGGCGACTAAAGCCAGAACGCTTCATGGCTGAACACACGCTGTGAATAAACAAGTGGTATATATCGCAATCAGGCGCTACATCGGCATCTAGAATGCTTTTAGTGAGTTGTTTTTGCTGTGCCATTGTTAAATTTTCCATGGTAAAAATCTCTTGCAAAATTACATTGATTTAATACGCGTGATTGCCGATGCTATTGCTCACTGGCTAGTAACTCGCGTAACGCTTGTACTTTCTTTGCTCGGCAATCTTTATTTTTAATGTAGGCAGGTACATCGGGGAAAATAACGTCTACCGGTTTACCGATAATTTTGGCAATGGCAGCAGCCACTTTGTATGAGGTGGTATGTTGATAAACAACACTACTAACATGCGATAGGTTTAAACCCAGCGCAGTAGCAACAATTGACAGTGAATAGCCTTTTTCTTCAAGGGCTTGTTTAATTTGCTCTGGTTTCATTGTAAAGTACCTTTTGGTTTACATTCTCTTTTCAGTTCTTTGGCGAGATTTAAAGAGAATGTTTTTGTTAATGTGTGGTGAGTATAGTTTCAATATATTGAAACTGTCAACGTTAAGGTTTCAATATTTGGCATTATTATATTCAATATATTGTACATTATTGAAGTTTCTAGTAATTTTAATGGTTAAAAGTTTCAATAAATGACAACTTTCTTGCGGGAAGAGCGTAACAGGTTAGAGCTAACACAAGCAGATGCTTCTAAAGCAATTGGTGTAGGTAAAACGACTTTCCTTCGTTGGGAAGCTGGATATCCCATTCCTTCTGACAAATTAATTGCCTTATCCGATATTGGCTTTGATATTAATTACGTACTCAAAGGCTGTAAAAGAGATACTTTACCAGCCGCATCAACACCAGGCACAGCCCTGCAAACCAGCCATGCTGATTTAACGGCGGTGCCGCAATATGATTTATCAGCCAGTGCTGGTGGTGGCGCATTAGTGGTAGCTGAGCACCCTATTGCTCGTTTTGAACTTTCAAAGCGTTGGTTAGAACAACACAACTTACATAATAAGAAGTTAACCGTTGTTCCCGTTCGCGGTGATAGTATGGAAAATACACTTCACGATGGTGATTTAACGCTTGTTTCGTTGATAGATGATTTATCAGAAGCACGTGAAGGTGTTTGTGTTCTACGCTTTGATGATGAGATTTTTGTAAAACGTATTCAATACGATTTTAAAAGTAAGGGTTATAAAGTCACTAGTGACAACAACGCTTACTCTGGTTTTTTTGTTGATGCGGATGATATTAACGCTGGGCGCTTTAGCGTACTTGGTCGTGTAGAACGTGTGTTACAACGGGCACGTAAAGTAGATTAGTTCACTTTAAAAGGGATTTTGTATGATTAAACATGGTTTGGTTTTTACGTTTGTAATGAGTGGTATCCTAGTTGGTTGTGGAAAAAATGACAGCACTGAGCAAACAACTCAGCTAACCCCACCACCTGCTGATTTTATTAGCCCTTACAGGTTTATTAAGTTTAGGTTGGAAGCTGCAAGCGATATTTTAAAAACTGCCGCTAATGCAAATGGTTCTATTATCACAACTACTGCGCAATACAAAACTCGTTATGACAGTACTGATGGTGTAATTACTTATTCTGAAATTTACTTGCTAGAGACTGCACCATGTAGCCAAACAGAACCGTTTGATCCTATCGCTGTGTTAAATGCTGTTGCAGTCAATCCAAAAAATTTAGAAGAACGAGACAGAATGACCCATTTAGCCACTTACTATGATCATCAAGAAAAATTAAAGGTTAGTATTACCTGTGAGCAAGACGGGACGCCCATTGTGGTTAGGTTTAGTAATAAATATTACCAAGGTTAAAAAATGACCATAGAGTTTAAAGAAACTGATGACGGGGTTTCATTTCTAATTAATGGTAAGGAAGTTACATTCTTCATCAAAAACACAGATAACTCTCAAACATTACGCAATGACTTTGAGTTAGATAATGATGAAATAGATGAACTATTAGAGTTAGAATATTCGGAACTTCCTTTGGATTTTGAATATTACAAGGAAGATTATATCAAAATAAATGGGGCATCTATAGATTTGTGCATAGCTGAGTATCATCTAGGGTTTCGCGTTAAGCATGAACTGGAAATTTGGGCAAATCATTACTCTTTTAAAAAGTTTGATATAGTTTTCGAAGGCCTTCTATCGCAAGGCTCTTTTAAAGTAATTAACTACAATGATTCTCAAATAGACGTAGACCTCGATATAGATAGATTAGAGTATCAAAATCAAAGTATGTTAGCTAATGTAAAAAAAGCTTTAGACTTTATTGAAGAATGCTCGTTAGAGGCTCATAAGTTTTTGACAGAACAATCAAGAGATGATGTTTTCATCAAGGTTTTTGAATTTCCTCCAGAATATAAAAATATCTGCTCTCAATATTTAATATGGTTTGGGGAATTCCTACAGAACTTAGGCATAGATGCTAATGTTTCAACAAATCAAAGAAAAAACCAAACTCAGCTTATAGTCTCTCCAAACGAATGCCCTGAATTACTCACTGAAATAGAAAAGCTATTTTATCAGTATCTATCGCTCCCTTATGCTGAATTATTACCTCCAGAATCAAACCTAACACCACAAGAATTACATGCATATCAAGCAGTGAAAATGCAAGTGCAACATTTACAAACGCAAGTGCAATTGAAGGACTATGTGATCGCAAGCTACCAAGCAACAAACACAGACTTAATGAATAAAATTAGTGAAAAAGACTCAGAGCTGATGCTCATTAACAGTTTAAAGGAAGATAATAAGTTTGAAATTTTTGGTGGGATTTTAAAAGTCAATAAAGTGCAGAAGATTGGTAAAAATGATAATGCATCAATTGATCTGTGTAAGATCTATAAGTTGCTTAATAAAAAATAAATAAAAGAGGCGCTTAAAATACTAATTACATGTGTTTTTGCCTACATTTAAATTAAACAAGAAGGTTCACAATGGCAAAAAAAAATGAACGGAATATCTTATTTTTAGATCTTAATTTATACACTAAAACTTACACGCCGCACATAACAGGGTTACCGAACCAATTTACCCTAGATAAGCTGATGAAAAAAGTGGTTGCATTACGTGAAAAAAACAAAGTTAACGTTGAGTTAGGTACTAAAGAACCAAAAGAACTTTATATTTCTGATATGAAATATGATAAAAATACTGCAACATGGCAGTTATTGATAAATATTGTTGATACGTCTTTAGCTGATGAAGTGCATCGTAAGATTGGTGGTGCAGCTAGCACGCGTAAAGTAAACAGCAAAACAGATGATGTTGGAACTGAGTTTTCTAGCCATGTTATTTTTAAAGGCTCTAAAAAGAAAAGTACCGTTTATTTAGCCTTGTATGAACAAACCCCTAATTTGCCCGTCAAACTCATTGCTCGCTATTTAAATGAAATGTTCAAGCGTGTTTCACGCGAGTATGAAGACGAGTTTAAGATTAAGCACCCGCAAAATATTTGTGACAGCACAGGTAAACCTAAAACGATTAATACCTATTTTAAATGTCACTTTAATGGGTATGTGTCTGACCAGTTTAAGAGTGATTTAGACAATGGAATCTATAAAGATGTAAAGCTCATTACAGGGGAACTAAAAAAGATTGAAGGCTACGATGTGCAAAAACACACCGACTTAAAAGAGATACATATACCTGTGAAGATTGATAAAGCTGAGCTTTCAAAAGCAGGTGGTAATCATAGCTGGCTTTCTAATTTTAGACGAGGTGTAGCAAAAGACTTAGGCATGCAAGAGCTTAAAGTTTCATTTAAAGATGAAACGGACGCATCACATACAGCCAATATTGATGTTGATACAGGTATGTTAGTTAACTCTGAGAAGTATGTAAAAAAAGTAAAAATTAGTGGTTTTTCGGAACCTTTAACTACGTCCGTAGATCTAATCTATAACCCAATTATTAAGAAAATGCTTGAGCACTTATGACATCACATATTGTTTACCAGCTAACTAGGCCAATATCTTATTTGTTATTGCACCACCCCGCTGGAAAAATATATAACTGGCGTATCCCTTTCCTGCTTGCATTAGTAAGTTCTGTATTACTGTTTGTATGCTTTGATGCAGCAACTATTGCGGCGAAAGATGGATTGATAGATCAACTCGCTGGCTTTATAACTGGCCTACCTGGTTTTTTAATTGCAGCGCTCGCAGCAATTGCAACGTTTAACCGCCCTGTTATAGACCAAGAAATGATTGAAGGCCCTACTATTACAATTAAAGTTGGCAACACTAAAATTGAAAATAGTCAGCTTACACGTCGTGACTTTTTATTAAGGCTATTTGCTTATTTAACCGTATTAAGTATTTTTTTAGTGATCTTTGTAAAGGTAGCAATGGTAGTTACTTTGCCTGCAACTATTGCTTTGTATGGACAGTGGTTATTTGTGGTTGGCTTTTTACTGCTTTTTTGGCAGTTACTCGTGTTGTTGTTATTTGGTATGTACTACTTGTGCGAACGCCTGAATATGAATATATGAAAAAGCCCCTAGTTAGGGGCTTTTTTGTATGTTAGTCGTTCCAGTCATGTCGACAATACCATCTACCATCATTTGTTATTTCATAAAGAGCGGAACATGAAGTTCCCGTTTCTACTGTAGTGATCCTTACTTTTGCTTCGGTTCTACTTGTAAAAGAAACATACGGTGAACAACTATATTCTTTTCCTGTGTCACGTTTCACTTCTTTTTCTAAATTTCTAGCGCGTGATGCAGCAATTTCATTTAACTTATTTTGCATATCATTAGAGGGATAGTTATTTGCCATAGTACAGCCTTATGTATGAATTCACGTGTTTAGTTAGCCAATCTAAAGAATTAAAAAGTAAGATTAGCCCTTTCCGTTTCTATCATGGGTATGGCAATAATGCAAAATATTATTAAAACATCACCTGTTCCTATGTGCGATTTTAAGCCTTAAACTTTGTAATCGGCTACACTGGTTCAATTGAAAACCGTTTAAACACGCTCAATCAAATTTAAACAGGGTTTAAACATGGTTTAACTTGTATTTAAAGTTATGGTTTTACGTTTTGGTGGTTAAGCCATGTTTTATGGAATTGTTGTTTGGTTGGCTTGAACTCTAAATATAGATCGTTAGACATAGTAAGCTCGTGATTAAGCGTTAGCCGAATGTATTCTTGCTCCGTTATGATTTGATCAGCATAAGCCTGGCTAACAGCATTCAAAAAGTCTTTGCTTGGGTTTGATTCTAATTTATTGGTAAGTGCTGCATAGAGTTGCGGCATTGCCTCATCGGGGTTTGATGATAGGTATTTATCAGGATCGTTGTAACGAACATAAACAGCTATACCAATACAGTACAAAACGATGGCTGCTGCGATAACCCAAAGTAGTTTGTTGAATTTTTTTAGATATGTTTGTTTGATCATAACCTTTCCTTGGTAATTTTATATTTATTGAATATAGTTGTTAACAAATAAAGTTCAAGGGACCTGATGTGGAAACGGTTTATAAGTTATTAAATTTTTTCGTTAAATGTTTTTCTATCGATGAAAGTAGAGCGTTACATAAGAACTATTCATTTTGGTTTGCGTTATTAACTCCAGCAATTATTGCATTGCTACTTGGTCTGAATTTAACTAGAGAGTTAGTTATACATGAAAGATTCGATTTTGGTTTTACGGCTGCGCACTTAGATTCTTTTATTAATTATTACAAGTTCCCGATAGGCCTTTTGCCGATATCAATACTGCTGAGTGTTATGGTTGCCCGTTTTCATGCATCAAAGCAAACGGTTGCACAAACACACCTTAAAAATTATTTCGATCATCACGAGTACTTTGAGTCATATTGTACTTATTTAGAAAAGCAGCATCTTGTTAGCATACGAAGCCGTGAATTATATTTATTACTTTACCCAGATTCTACAATCAAGGAGTTTTCACCTATACCAAGCTCTAATATCATTGACAATTTTGTTGAGCTGACTGAAAAATTAATTAATTCTGATGAGGAATTAGGTGTACAAGAACAAATTGTTGAAGCTTTCGATTTAGTGATAGATTTTGAAACTCAGAACATGATTTATTTTAAAGAAAACCATTCAGAAGAGGATCGAATGTTGACTTTAAGTATTTTAGATTGGCATGAGAGCATGTCATTTATTTTAAAAGATCTTTATGCATTTAAAGGTAATTTAATTAGTTTAGATAGTTTAAACGCTATGACTGAGATATTTAGAGATTTAAATATGAAACTTAAATTATCATCTTGTGAATGAAATACCTTGATAACTCTAACAACTCAATTTAGCCTATATACGTTACCCCATTCTTAACGCTGTAAAGTCTTTTCCAGCGGTTCAATAGTCACGACCCCCCTACACTGGGTGCCACTTAGTTAGTTTATTGGCACTTGGAACATGGCAAACAAAAACACCCAATTTGATTGGTTTGAAGTATTTAAAGCAGGTACCCAAACCGACGCTAAAGGCGTTACTCATAATTTTAGTGAATCTGATTTACATAGCGTTGTAACCAACTTTAAACCGAAGTGCGCACCGCTGGTTATTGGCCACCCTAAAATGGACGACCCTGCTTGGGGCTGGGCCAGTGAATTAAAAGCGGTTGGTGGCTCGTTGTTTGCCAAGGCTGAAGACGTATGTGCTGAATTTGCAGAGGCTGTACAAAGCAAGCGCTACCCTAACCGCTCTGTACGTTTAGAAAAAACTGATAACGGCTATAAACTGGCACACATTGGCTATTTGGGCGGCAAGCCCCCCGCTGTTGAAGGTTTAGCTTGGCAGTTTAACCAAGCTGATGACGCCGACACCCTTACCCTAGAATTTGCTGCCGGTGATATTGACAACATATCGCTGCGCACATCAAACACCCTTACCCGCCTAATGGGCAACTTGCGCAACTTTTTAACTGACCGTTTTGGTAGTGAAGCGGCTGACAAAGTTGTGCCCGATTACGAAAGCGAATGGTTAAAAGAAGAAACCATTATTGCTGAGCACGAACGTGCTAAAGCGAGCGCGGGTGAAGGTGCTGAATTTAGTAAAGGCGACGCTATTAATAACAGCAATGCCACCCCACCCACCCATGAGGACAATGCAATGGATGAAAAAGAAAGAAAGGCGCTGCAAGACAAGCTTGATGCAGCCAACGCTAAAAACGCGGAGCTTGAATACGCGCAGCGTGTTGCAGCGGCTAACACCTTTATTAACACCGAAGTGAACGGCGGCAAAGCCCCGCGCTTAACAAACACAGAGGGTGTGGCTGAGTTTATGGCCAAGCTTGATGACGGCGACACCACTTTTGAGTTTGCTGCCGCAGACGGTAAAAGCCAAGAGCTTAAACCCGCTGCGTGGTTTGAAGGCTTTTTAAAGGGCTTGCCTGAGCAAACGGGTTTAACTCACGAGTTTAACAAGGACGATAAAGACGGTGAAGTGACTGACGACAGTGCAGAAGCGCTGGCAGCGAAGGCGCTTGAATTTCAACAATCACAATCTAGCAAAGGCATTGAAATTAGTATTACTGCCGCGCTAGACCACATTAAAAAGGCTTAACACCATGGCACAACCAGGATTTATTAGAAACTTTAGCGCGGTTGCTGTTATTGCTGCCAATCGATTAGTGGCGGTGTCTGCGCTTGAAGACTTTCAGGTTGGCGCTGCTGTTGATGCAAGCGCCGTGTTTGTTGGTGTTACAGAGCAAGGCACAGACAACCATTTACGTGTTGATGTGGTAATGACCCAAAGCGCCCCTGTTGAATTTGGTGGTGATATTGCGGCTGGTGACTTAATTGTTGCTGATGCGGACGGTAAAGCTATCGCCCTTGATTTAGCGAGCTACGTGGGTGAAACCAAAATACACGTTGCAGGCTGGGCAATGGAAGAAGGCGACGCTGGCACCATTGGCGACATATTTTTAGCCCCGCAGTTAATTGCGACTATTCCGAGCGCTTAACGCGCTTGGGTTAACTTAAATTTTTAAAGTGAGGATTTGCCATGAGTAATGGTATGCCATTTACCCCTGACGTTGAGCAAACGGCCATAGCCATTGCTTATCGTAATAGAGCTTTGGTTGCAGACACACTTGCACCCTATTCACCGGTTAACTTACGTAACTATAAGTGGACCGAGTACAAAAAAGGCGAAAAATTTACATTAGCTGATTCAAAAATTGGCCGTAAGTCTAGCCCCAATCAGGTTGAGTTTAGTGTTGATGAGCGCAATGGCTCGGTTACTGATTACGGTTTGGCTGACATAATACCCAATGACGATGTAACCAATGCCCCAGCAAACTACAACCCGCGCACGCATGCTGCCGAAAGTTTAACTGATTTGGTGCTATTAGATCGCGAAGTGCGTGTTGCAACGTTGTATAACACGGCTGCTAATTTTGGTACATCACAATCACTTGCAGCACAAGGGTTTAAGTTTTTAGATAACCCTGAATTAGACATTTTACCGTTCTTTTTAGAAATGCTTGACGAGCCACTGATGCGCCCGAACGCGATGACGCTCTCGCAAAGTGTGGCTACTAAGCTGCGTACTAACCCCAAGCTTTTAAAAGCATTTAATGGCACTAGTGGCGACCAGGGCTTAGTGCCATGGAGCTACATTAAAGAGGTGTTAGAGCTAGACCATGTAACTGTTGGCCAAGCGCGGCTTAACACCGCTAAAAAAGGTAAAGCCATTAATTTAGAGCGCGTATGGCAAGACAGTTTATCGTTTACTTATCACGACCCGCTAGCCTCGTTTAACAACAGCCGCATGACGTTTGCGCTAACCGCGCGTTATGGCTCGCGTATATCGGGCAACCGTAACGTTTCAGCTGGTTTAAATGGCGGTGTTGAAATCATGGTAGGCGAAGCCGTACAAGAGCATGTAATTGCTAAAGACTGCGGTATTTTGCTGACCAACGTGCTGACGCCAGCCGGTTAATTAATCATTGTTGTTCCCTGTGTAAAGGCCCCAGTACCGACTTGCTCGGGCCTTTTTTTTACTAACTGAGGTGTGCATGTTTACTACAGAACAAGCAGTTATAGACAAAATAGGCATTAATACGCTGTTGCAATTTGCATCAAGTAAGTTTAACGAAGTGGGCAGTCGCGTAACGCGTGACGATGTTGAAGCCGCCCTTTTAAGTGAGACGTACAGCGAGTTGCAAGAGCAAATTAATGCCTGGTATGCGCAAGCACAAAAAAATGTAAATGCTGTTATAGCCGGTTATGTATCGCGGTTTGCGTTAAACCAAGATGATATTAATAAATCGGTATTGCCAGGTATTGCTAACGATTTAATGCACTGTGAGTTAGCCCCTAACATTGCTGACGAAAACCTTAAAGCCCTTAAGAGCCACGCCATGGCGATGCTTGATAAAGTTAGTAAAGGTGTGATCCAAATTAAGGAAGACGCGCCTGCAGGCGTAAGAACTGGGATGCGAACTAAACCTGCAGGCTCTCAATTTAACTGGCCAGGTTATTAAATTGGCGGGTGTATTTATACATATAACCGGGAATGCCCTACCGCGCTTAGCCCAAATTGCAAACACAAGCGGTGAACCAGCTGATGTATTGGACGACATTGGTGCATTTTTAGACATGGACGTCACCACCCGCTTTTTACGCGAAGTAACCCCCGAAGGCCGCAAGTGGGAGCAGTCGCAAGCAGCAAAAGACCGTGGCGGTTTAACGCTGACTGATGACCGTAACCTTGCAGGCTCTGTTACGCACAACGTAAACGGCAATACGCTTGAGCATGGTTTAGGTGAAAAGTATGCAGCCATACACCACTTTGGTGGTGAAACTGGCCGCAATAAAAGCGTGACGTTACCTGCACGGCCAATACTGGGTATAGCTGCTGTGCAAGAAACTGAGATTAACGACATCATAGCCGATTGGTTAATTTAAACAGTCCCTTGGTTAAGTTTAAAGAGTATTTAAATGGCATTTAACTTTGATTTAAACAACATAGAAGCCCTGCTAAGCAACACTGTTTTTGATGCGTCGGTAGGGTTTGCCAGTGATTTTAACACTGTGCGTGAACATGCTGTACACAGTGCGCAGTTGTTTGTATTGCCATTAGCCGATGACAACACCAACACCAATGAAGTACACGGCCTTGATGAATACCAGGTTAAAGACGTGTTTGCGGTGATGATTGTGATCCCCTGCGCTGCAGGTAATGCCCACAGTGATGCACAAGTAAAGCAATTGCGCAGCGATGTTAAAGCGGCCATTGCAGGATGCCAATACCCTGGGTGGGACCCAATAAAGCTCGATAAGGGCCGTACAATTGAGCTTAACAAAAAAACCAACAACCTAATTTACCAGTGCCAGTTTAGTGTAACTGGCCTACATACCGTAACTGTGAAGGTGATGCCATGAGCAAACAAACCGAGCCGCAATCAAGTAAACCCGCTGAGGAAAAAGGCGTTGTGATCACAACCCCTAAAAAGTCCCGCGCTATGACGATTGCCCAAAACGTTAACCAGGTACTGGCAAGTGCTAAAGGTAACAGAGATGAAATAGCCGGCGCTTTTAATTTAAAAAGCGGTGAGCTAATTAAAGTGGAGACTAACGCATGAGCAGTTGGCGATTTAAAGACAAACTCATTTTAGCTGATGCCCTGGGCACAACCTTAACGGGCTTACACGCTATTTATGCCAGTGACGTTGAACTGGCCCTTGAAAGCGAAAGCGAAAAAGACGAGCTAGAAACCAGCTACAGCGGTGCGAGCATGGAAACGTTTTATGGTGAGCATATAAGCCTAAACTTTAAAACCCCGCTTGCTATGAGCGGCACGGTGGGTAATGAGCCTGCCTTTGCCCCGCTGTTATTAGCCTGTGGCATGGTGCAAGTGGCTGATGCCTCAAGCGTTACCTTTACTAAAGGTGCGGCTGTGGCTGTGACCTGCAAAGTACGCTTTGGTAAAAACACCCACAACATTAGTGAAATGAAGGGCAATGTGAGCTTTGCCCTTGAAAAAGGCAAGCCCATGCTGAATTGGCAGTTTAAAGGTTTGTTTAGTGCGCCGGTTGCAAGTTTAGCCGCCCCTGCTGTTGATTGGGATCGTTGGGTGCGCCCCGAAGTACTCGGCGTAAGTAATAGCAGTGATTTTAAGCTTAACGACGTTAAACGCACGCTGCACAAGCTTACGGTCGACTTAGGTAATAACGTGGTGTTTGACCTTGCCATTAATCATGAAGAAATAATGATAACCGGTCACGAAAGCAGCGCTAACTTTACGCTAACCGCTGAAGAACTGGCCACTTTTAACCCGTTTGATGATGTAGGCAAGGTGCAAATGTTTGAATTTACCCACGGCACCGCCGCAGGTAAAAAAGTGACCATTATTGGCCGCTACCAAATGCCTTGGCCTAAATACACCAGCCTGGACTCAGAATTAACCGGTTATGAGTTTGACGGCAAGCTAGTGCCAAGCGGCGCAGGCTATGACGAACTGACGATAGTGTTTGAGTAAGTTAGTCACCCAGAAATAACGAATTACGACTGCTAAATTAGGAAAACACGCAATGAAATTAAAATTATTAAACCAGTTAAAAAATGCCGTAATAAGCGCCCCGCTCAACTTTGAGTTTGGTGGGGTTATTTTTAAATTTACGGCAAAAATTAAGCTGGTACCTGAAAGTGAGCTTAAAACACTCACTGAAAATCAAGGTGCTAATGATGCTGAGATTGTGCGCACATTGTTAGTGGGTTGGGATGACTTTTTTGACGATGGCAAAGACGTACCATTTGACAAAAGCACCCTTGAAGAAATGTTGGCGTACAGCGGAATAACTGCCCGTTTAAGTGTTGAGTGCATTAACGCCCAGTACCGCATACAAGAAAAAAACTAGCAGATGTTGCTAGGTGGTTTTTGGGCGACCTAGCAGCAGACAGTAAAACCCTTGATGACGACGAAGCCCATTTTGGTGCACCTACTAAAGATGCACCACAAGTAGAAGAAACATTATTTGTATTGCCCCCGAATCACACAGCTGTATTGGCATTAACTACCGCTAGCAGCCAATGGCAACGGGATAACGACGGGGTAGAAATTGCTCTTGATTATGCCAGGGCTGATATAGCCTGGCGCTATGCAAATATAACTCTTAACACCGATGATTTTGCAAAACTGCAAACCCTAGAGCGCACAATAATTGGTTTAATAAGGCGACCCGATGAGCAACAACTTGAATTTGGCGTTACGCTTAAGTTATGACGGTAAAGCAGTTACCACCGGTGCGCGCCAAAACGTAAATGAATTAAACCGTATTCAACAAGCAGTACAGCGGCAAATGGCAGCTAACCAGCAATTAGGTGCCAGCCAAGCTCGCATTATGCAACAGCAAGGCGCAATGACCCGCCAGCTGGGGTTAATGAATAGCGCCTACGGGCAAATTGGGGCCACACTCACTACCTTGGTGGGTATTGGCACCGCTACTATGTTTGTGCGCGATACGGGCGCAGCACAATTGCTCGATACCCGCTTAAAGGGGTTAACTGGTTCAGCTGAAAACTACGCCAAAGTACAAGAGTATTTATTTGCCACATCAGACCGATTAAACACCGTTTACACCACCCTTGCCGACTCTTACAGTAAAATTTTAACGCTACAAGAAGTGGGTGTTGTTACCCAAACCCAAGGTAAAGCCATTTTAGAGGGCATGGCTAACGCCGCTGCTAAAACAGGTGCCAGTAATGTTCAGCTTGGGCAGAGTTTGTTTGGTATGACGCAAGGGATGACTGCCGGCGTTTTACGCGCGGAAGAGTTAAACCAAGTAACAGAACCCATGCCAGGGCTTTTACAAAAACTCGATAAAGCAGCGGGTAAAGCCGCCGGCGGTTTTAGGCAAATGGTGAACGATGGCCAAGTAACCAGCCAGATGTTTAAAAACTATCTGATCAAAGCGCTTAACGATTATGCCGGTGCGGCCGAGGCCACCGAGGGTAAAATAAACGCCAGCTTTGCGGAAATGGGGAATGAGTACCAACGTTTAATACGCAAATATGAAGAGCCAGTAAACTTTGCTGTTACAAGTGTGGTTGACTCAATTACCGACAGCATGGCCTATTTGAGGGAGAACGAAGAGGTTGTAAATGGTTTAGTGATGGCAACCAGCGGATTAGCTGCCGTTTTAGCTGGGCATTTAGTTGCTGGAATAGCTGCCAGCACAAAGGGCTACATTGCAAATATTGCCGCTAAGAACCGTGCGTTAATTGCTGATGCAGCCTTGGCCAAACAATCTAAAGCGACTGCTATTGCAGAGCACCAAAGGGCATTAACTGATCAGGCTGCTGCAAAAAGACAGCTAGCAATGGCGCATACTGATGGCACTAGAGCAGCTGCAATTAATAAGTTGGCTGCAAGTAATATGCAAGTAGCTGCAACACAAGGAGCGGTAAACGCTACAACCAACGCTTATGGGCCTATTGCTCGTAGAGCAACCTTAGCAGCACGGGGCCTTAGCACTGTAATGGGTCTGTTAGGTGGCCCTGTTGGTTTGCTCGTTACTGCAGGGCTTGGCCTTGCTTACTTTGCAAGCCAAGGCGATGACGCTACCGACTCGGTAAATAAATTAAAAGAAGCCAGTAAAGACCTAAACCCGTATGCAAATTTAACCGGTAGCCAAGCGCAAGGCTTACTATTAATGGCTCAAGGGCGTATTAAAAATGCGATTCAACTTGCAGATGAAGCACGGGATCGTTTTAACAATCCATTCTTAAAAGGTAAGTTTTCTGACGTAGAGGACGCTGAAAAACGTGTTACCGATTTAAAGAATGAAATTGTGGCACTGCAACAAGTGCTTGCAATTAAAGAAACTGAAAAGCCTAAGCCAGTTGTAACAAGTACAGCCCTGCCCGATAACATTAAGCGCTTAGAAGTCAGTTTAATGGGTGAAGAGGCTCGCTTAAAAGACAGCTACGAAAAACGTAAGCAAATGGTGATCGTTGCACGTGAAAACGATGCTGCTAATAAAGTTAAATACGACGCTATTTTAAAACAGCTTGATGTTAAATATGGCGAAGACCTAAAAACCATTGCACAAAAACGTGAAGCCGAAAAAACACGTATACAAAACCAAGCAGAAGAAAAACGTAAAAACGACTTACAGCGCGACTTAGAAAACCGTATTGCTGTAGTTAAAGGCTTTGCTGGGCGTGAAGCGCTTGCCGCTTACAACAACGAACTGAGCGTTGAACAAGCCAGACAGCAAGCCCGTGTGGATGCCAAGCGACGAGCACAAATAGGCTTAGCGGCAAATGATGAAACGGGCGAGCTTAAATATAACGCAGATAACCAAATTCGTGAGTTAGAACGCCAAACTGAGCTTAATGCCGCTAATGGCTACCACAGTCAGCGCGAAGCTAATGAGGCAGCACATAAAGAACGTTTAATGCAAATTGAAACACGCCATACAGGTGCGTTGCAGGCCAATTTACTCGCCTTTGCTAATTTTGAGAAACAAACCCAAGCAGAAAAAGCCAGTGCAGTTGTTGGTTTTGGTGCTGATATGTTTAAAAGTTTGGGAAAGCAAAGCAAAACAGCCTTTAAGGCGTATAAAGCGTTTGCGATTGCCCAAGCTGTTATTAATACCTACCAAGGTGCAACTGGCGCATTTGCTTCAGCATCACAAATACCTGGTATAGGTTGGATCATGGGACCTATCGCAGCAGCAGCGGCCGTTGGTTTGGGGATGCAGCAAGTTCGCCAAATTAAAGCCCAGCAACCGGCGGGTATTGCGCACGGTGGTTTAGATTATGTGCCGAATGAGTCTACCTATGTATTACAACGTGGTGAGCGCGTATTAAGCCCTAAACAAAATACTGAGATTAGCCAAATGGCACGGCGTTACAATGCTGGCGGCGCTGCTAATGATGGTGGCGGCTCTGGTGGTGTAAATATACATATAACCAATCAAATTACGGTACAAGGTGGTGCTAATGAACAAACCTCACAAGCGGTTGGTCAAGACATAGCCCGCCAGGTTGTTGGTGTTGTTGTGGCTAACATTCAAAGTAACGGGGCAATTATTCGTGCAGTTCGTGGCGCTGCTTAGTTGTTAAGTAATTGAGATTCGTGTAAAAAGGAGTTTTAAAGCGAGGGAATGTTGATGAGTAAAGCGAATAAAAAAAATAACTCTGCAAAAAACGCATTAATAATTGCAGTCTTATCTGTTGTGTTATCAGTAGGTCTTTTTTATTGTAGATTTGGTTTTAAATTTAATGCCCCCATGGAAAGCTGGGTTGAAACTGCAATTTACTTTAATAACATACTCTCACCGATATTTCTTTTAATAACAATTTTTTTATTATATTGGACTTGGAAAGATACGAGAAATGGCTTGAAGCTTCAAAGAGATGATGCACGTTATCAGGCCGTAATTACCTCTTATGAGAAACCATCATTAGAGTTCTTGAATTTAAGTAAAGAAGTAAGTGAAGAATTGGGTTTTCCTTTTATAGAATACTATATTATAGAAGCTTCTGACTACCTAAGCACTTTTGATGATTTTAACCATGAAGCTGAGCACAAAATAAAAGTTCTTCCTGCTCCCTATTTGTTAAATCTCCCAAAACTTTGGGATTTTGTGGATTATATTTTTAGATTATATAAAACGCTTGATAATGACCAACATCAAAGCTACTTTATAACACATATAAGAGGCCGTTTTAACTCAAAAATTACTTTAGGAATTTTAATTTCATATTTGTCTTTAATGCTTGGGCCATCTCATAAAGGTAAAGTAAAAAGTATCACAAAAGAAGATATTGAAAAAATAACTTTATTAGGTTTAATTTCAGGTATCGACGACCGATTGATTAATGGATATCAAATAATTGGCAAAAAAATATTAAATATTAAGATTTTAACCCAGTATTTAGTAAAATTTAGGAACACCTGACAATGTAAACACCTTTCCAGCCGAAACCTTACCAGCTAAATTTTATACTCGTTACCAGTGTTTTATTATGAAACTTGGTAACGATGCAATCACTCCCCCTACCCAAACGGCCTAAAAGCTCTAACTTTACGTTAGTGCCCAATAGCCAAATACACTTGAATAAAGCCAACAATGCTACCGAGGTTTACGACCTTGAGGGTGCATATTGGGAGTTTGAAATAGAGCTTACCAATGTACCTGAGCGCGATGCATTGGCCCTTGATGGTTTTATTGCTAGCTTACGCGGCCAAGTGGGCACGTTTACCTTAATTGATTACCGCCGTGAACAGCTTGATAAAGACTTTGTTGGCTATGTGCGTGGTGCAAACCAAGATGGCAATATTTTAAATATTGATGGCCTACCCGCCAACCAAACCTTATTGGTTGTTGGCGAACGTATGCAAGTAGGTGTTGGCCAAAACACTGAGCTAAAAGTTTTAACCCAAGATTTAACAACTGACTCACTTGGCCGCGCAACGGTTATATTTGAATCCCCCCTACGCAAAATACCTGCAGACAACACCCTAATTACCTTTAAACAACCGGTTGGTTTATTCCGTTTGGCTGATAACAAGCAAGGCCTTGCCAGTGCGCAGTATAAAAATGGCATAGTTACAAGCTGGAAAATTAAAGGTCGGGAGGCGTTTTAATGGAAAGCCTAAACGCCGCCCTACTTACTGATTTAGCCACCAGTGGCCGCGCTCGCTTTTTTGTACGCCTGGCGTTTAAAAGCGGCGATGTACTGCTGCATACAGGCGTAGGTGAACGCCGCTTTGCTAATTTAACCTGGCATGGCGTGGGCATGCTCGGCACTGTAAGCGAAATACCCGCCAGTGATAAAAACGACAGCACCAGCATACGTTTAACACTACACACCCAAGACCAAGCTGTATTAGCTGAGGTGGCCGAAAACGACCCCATTAGCCAGGGCTGTGAAATTTACCTTGTTACTGTGGATGAACACTACCGCGTAAGCCAAAGCCAATTGCTTGAAAGTGGATACATTGTTGCCTGTGACGTAGAGCGCGGCGATGTATCGCAAATACAGCTAAGTGTTGCAGGTGAAAGCGAGCGCTGGAAAGAAGCCCGTTTAAATCAACGTTGGAACGACGCCACCCAAAAATCACTTTACCCGGGTGATGTATTTTTTAGTGAACAAACCACCGCTAACAAACAAAACCTACCTGATACGCAACCTGGTAATTATATAGGAGGGCCACGCAATGAACGTCGCCGCTAAGCTTGCTGCATTTATTAACCAACGAAACTGTGAACCGTTTAAATGGGGTAAAAATGATTGCTGCCTATTCGTTGCCGACTGGGTGTTATTTGCAACTGGCAGTGATGTAGCAGCGGATTTTAGAGGTAAATACCGCACTGAAACTGGCGCGTTTAAACAACTATTTAAACGCGGTTTAAATGATGTTCAAAGTGTGTTTAAAGAGCGTTTAAACCCTGCTATAGCGCTTAGTTACGCCCGCCGTGGTGATATCGCCTTAGTTGAATTTAAAGGTGAGTATGTGGGCGGCATAGTGACTGTAAACGCAGTGGTGTGTGTGGGTGAATATGGTTTAGTAACCCGACCAATGGACACAGTAAAAGCGGTCTACCCGTTGGAGCCGCGAAATGTCTAAGGTTATAGATACGGTTGTTAATGTTGTTGATACTGTTTTTGATTATACAGGGCTTGGCGCACTGTGGGATTCGTTAGCGCCGGACTTGCCAGAAAATGATTTAGCCACACTTGGCCAAGGGCTACAAAAAGGCATAGACCAACCAAGGCGTATTACTTTTGGCCGTGACCGTGTGGGCGGTGTTATTGCTCACCAAGCGGAAGTTGAAAAAGGCGATAAAAAATGGATGCAATTAATTGTACTCATTAACGGTGCGCCTATTGATGCCCTTGAAGAGATTTACATTGCTGATAAAAAGCTGAGTGATTACCCAAGTGAGAGTTGGGATTATTCGCTCAGCGATGGCCGCCAAACTACTGCAAACGCTAAAGCCGTGGCTAAAATGGCGGGCTGGACCAGTGAGCATGTGGGCTTTGGGCAAAGCTATATTTTTATAGAGATTGAAAATAACCGCGAAGTGTTTGAAGACGGCATTGGCGATATGGGCTTTTTAATACGCGGCGCTAGAGTGTGGGACCCACGGGATACAAGCCAAGACCCTGATGATGAAACCACCTGGCTTTGGAGTCAAAACGCCGTACTGTGCGCCCTGCACTATGTGCGGTTTTATGGCGCGTATGAAGTGCCCTTTAGCAGGTTGCCGTTGCAGTGGTGGATTGCGGCAATTAACGTGTGTGATGAAGACGCCGAGTTTACCGACGCTCAGGGTGTTGTTACCACTGAGCCGCGCTACACAACCAATGGCAGCTTTACATTTAGCACCAAACCAATTGATGTTTTAAACCAGTTAGAAGCCTGTTTTGCTGGTAAAATTTTTAGACAAATGGGCCAATGGTATGTGCGGGTAGGTGCATGGTATGGCAACCCGACGTATACAATTAACCAGGATGATGTACACGGCAATATTAAAATTAAATGGCACGCTGATTTACGCGACCGTGCCAATGTTGTTAGAGCCACATTTACAGACCCAGAGCAAAACTACGATCGTACAGACGCCCCGCCTGTCGTGTCTACTGGGTATCAAACCATTGATAATCAGATATTAGAAAAGTCTATTTCACTGCCATTTGTACGCAGTAGCACCACTGCGCAGCGCCTAGCAACAATTTATTTAGAGCAAACACGCCTTGGCGAAATAGAGCTACCGCTTAAGCACAAAGGCTTAGCTGCTGCGGTTGGCCGTACTGTGCTTTTAAACTTACCCCGCGAGTCGATTAACAATAAAATTTACCGTGTAACCGAGCGCCGCTTTAGATTAGATGGCGGTGTAAGCTTGATGTGTGTTGAAGACGGCCCTAATTTATGGGCTGATAACATAATACCTGGCGCGCAGGATTTAACTCCAAACAGCGACTATTTGGTAGGCAAACCTCAGCCTATTTTTGATGTACGGGTAACAATAGATGGTGATGGCAACGGCATTATTAAATGGAACCACCCGACCCCGCTTGCTGTGCATGAATACGATGTTGAGTTTATTAATACCGCTGCTGATGAGCAGGTATTTAAAACCTCTGTTACGTATACGCAAGTTGTAATACCTAATTTGCAGTTGGGTGAATACACCGCCCGTATTAGTGCTAAAAACATATTTGGCCAGCGCTCACAGCTTGTTGCTGTGCAATTTAGTGTATTAACACCTACTTTGCCAACTGTGTATGTAACCGCTGATTATAACCAAATTACGCTCACTGCCGAGATTGCAGCAGCAGGCATTGGCACCGCGTTTGAATGGGAGTTTTTAGGCACTAACGCACAGCCACAAAGCGGCGAACGTGTGCTTGCACAGATTTACAACCGCATTGGTTTAAAAAGCGAAACTGAGTATAAATTTAGAGTGCGCAGCGTTAATCACCTGGGCGCAAGTGACTGGGTTAATGTAACGGCCACCACGACCACCGTTGATTTAACAGAATACATTAACGAATTACCCCTCACTAAACTAAGCGAAGAAGCCCAAACTTTAATCGCAGACATTAACGCGCAAGTTGATCGCCTGCGGCCAGAAACCGAGAACAACCTCCCCAGCTTAATTGCTAAAAACCTTGATGCAATCAGCGGACTTGCTGAAATAGTACAAGTGATTGATGCTGAAAATCCAAATAACTTACAGCAACAACTAGCCGACTCTAACAGCAAAATAAACGATTTAGAGCGCGTAACAGAGGTTTTAGACGCAACCCAGCAAAACAGCCTGCCAGCGCTTATTAAGATCAACAATATTGCGATTGAGCAACAGCGTTTAGCCCAGCAAAACATGGGGCTGAGCTTATTAAACGTAACGAGCGCATATACAAACTGGCGTAACGAGTACGAGCGCCGCACGTTTAATAACGAGCGTTTAATTGATGCCGCTGTGTATGTTGATCCTGACACGGGCACCATTGTTAATCGCGCTTACGCCTATGCAGATGAAAGCTTTAACAGTGCCACCCTCTTAATTGACGGTGTGAATAGCAAAATTACTATTGCGTCACAGCAAATTACACAGTCTCAAAATCGCATAAGCCAAGCCGAGGCGCAGCTTATTATTCAAGCCGCGCAAATCAACCAAAAAGCCACTTTTAGTGAGGTTGAGGGACAAATAGCCGGTGCATTGGCAGCGCTACAACCTGCGTATAGCTGGCAGTTTAATACAAGTAGCGAAGGGTTTGATCCGGATAGCCATAACGCAACCGGTTACATTGTTGCCACTACGCAAATTAGCAGCCCTGCTATTAGCTATAACGCCGATGAAAACCCGATGTTTCGCCTGCGCGTGCGTAAACATGTGGGCACAACCTGGCGCGGTGATATTAAATTTAATGGTGGGACGACAATCCTGCATTTACCTGAGCCAACGGGCAACGATTTTGAGACCTTAACACTCGATGCCACAGGAGCAGCAGGCTATACAGGCACCATTACCAGTTTAGAGTTTGACCTTGGCGCGTGTGATATCGACTTTATCGAGGTGGGTAAACGCGGTGCAAACGATTTAGCCCTTGCAGACATTACCGCGCGTACCACAGAGCTTGAGCAAGACATTAACGCCGCAACGGGCGTTATGGCACAGTATGCAACAACCGCTTGGGTTAACGCCCTGGGCTATCAAACGCAAAGTAACGTACAAACGCTTATAGATTCGTTTAATACTCAGTACAGCATTGCCGCTACGCTGCAAGAGTTTAACGACCAAGACATCATCGTAAAAGCCAACGCTGCTCAAACGTGGATCGACGGAGCAAATGCCACCATTCGTGACCAAGTAACCAGCATTTTAAACAGTGACGATGGTGTAAACCAGCGCATTAGCACCGCTGAACAAAGCATTGATGCCATCGCTGGCGAAATAAGCCAAAGCATTACCCAAGTAAGCGGCCTAGAAATTGATGTTAAAGGCTTAGGCTTAAATGAGGTTATTGCAGCATACAACAAAATGCAGCAAGACAAAGAACTTGCAGAGCAAAGCTTTAGCCTTGCTGCCGCTAATCAAAAGCTTGCCGCTGTTACTAATGATGTTGAATCACTCGCAACGCAAACACTTGAATTAGTGGGCTTATACGGCCAAAACGCTGCGTATTTAACGAGTTTAAACCAAGCATTTGCGAACGAACGTACCGCCCGTTCAAGCACTGAACGTGAGCTGCGCGCTGAAATTATCAACGAGGGTACGCGCTCAGTAGCACAAGCCAACGAAAGGGTTGATGCCATTGTTGGTTACTGTGTAGATGCCGAGGGCAATAAAGTTGATGAAGTTAACGCCATGGCATGTATTGCCGCTGGCCATGAGTGGGTTGACGGCCCACTGGTACAGTTAATTAACGACTACACCAGCGTTTTTGTTAATAACCAAGGCTACCAAACCGCCGCGAACGTTGAGCAGTTTATTAGCACGTTTGACGGTGAATACAGCATAACTGCAACAATCCAGCAGATTAACGACGAGGGCATAATCACTGCAGCAAAAGAAGCCCAGCAATGGATAAATGCCGCTGATGGCACCATTACAAACTTGATCACCCAGTTTGTTAATAAACCAAACGGCATAAACGATAACATTGCATTTGCGTACGATTTAATACAAGCCAATGCAGACGATCTAACTGTAACTGCCAACTCGCAGCAGCAACTAAGCGTGCGCATGGGCAGCGCCGAGGCTGATTTAAACCGCATTGATAATTTAGTGAGCACAGAGCAACAAGCTCGTGCAAGCATGGGTTCACAATTACGCATTGAGTTTCAAACGCAAGATTTGGTCATGCTGGCAACGGCTAACGAGTTTACCCGCGCAGTAACGGGCTATTGCGTAGATGCCAACGGCGAACGTGTTGATCAGGATGATGCTGTGGCGTGTGAAGCTGCGGGCCATACGTGGATTGACGGCCCAGCCGTGCAACGCGCAGTTGAAATTGGGGCAGCATGGGTAACGCTGCAGGGCTATCAAACCCAAAGTAACGTAAGCCAACTGCTTGATACATTTAATGCAACGTATCAAATAAGCGCGACACTGCAAGAGTTTGCTGAAAATGGCACTTTGCAAAAAGCCAATAACGCTCAGCAGTTTATTAATGCTGCAGAGGGTTATATTGATAATCAGATCACGTTATTTAACGATAAAGAAGATGGCGTAAACGCGACCTTTGCGAATGTAAAACAACGATTAGATGCCGCTGAGGGCGCGGTAACGACTAGCATTTTGCAAATTCAGGGCTTGGAGCTTGGGCAAACGCGGCAGGGCTTGAATGATGTAATTGCAGCGTATAACCAAATGATGCAAGACAATGAGTTGGCAACGCTCAATGTTAAAGCGTCGCTCGCTAACGAAAAGCTGCAAGCTCAAGCTGGTGATTTTGAAAGTTTGGCTCAGCAGCAGCTTGAATTAGCAGCCATTTTTAACAACAGCAATGCCATTATTACATCACTAAATAAAGCGGTGGCAAATCAATATCAATCAAGTGTAGTGCGTGACCAACGTTATCAAGCCACGTTTGAAAACGTTACAGCGCGTTTTAGTGATGTTACTACTGCCCTAGCAACAATCAATGAAGCAAGTACGCTGCGTGATGAAGAATTTGCATCGTTTGTTGACGACACTATTGCTGAGTTTGACGAAATAACCCAAACATTTGCAAGCCAAGACCAAGCGTTCAGCACGTTACAACAAACCCTAACCAGCAAAATTAATGATGATACCGAGGCCGCTAAAAACACCGCGATAGCCACAGCTCAGCAATACACCCGCACTGCAGTAGGTTATTGCGTAAATGCTGAGGGGCAAATCACCAGCAAAAACGACGCCGTGCAATGCGTGGCAGATGGCGGCTCATGGGTTAATGGCCCGCTCGCTGAGTTTATCGCCAATATGCAAATCACCGATGGTGAAAACAGCGCGAGCATTAAACAGCTACGCCAGTTATTTACCACAGTAGACGGTAAGCTGGTAGCTCGCGGTGGCTGGACGCTTGATAACAATGGTCGCGTAACAGGTATTGCGGGCTATAACGATGGCGAAATTGCAAGCATTGATTTAGTGGGTGATGTTATACGCCAAGGCGTGATGGTTGGTGACACCTTTGTGCCAACGTCCTACGTTGATAATACCGATCCGCAAAACCCACAGCATGTTATACGTGGGCGCTTAATATTAGGTGATGGCCACGAAGTTAAAAACCTTGAGGACATTAAAGCGCAGGATGGTGCGGACGGAAAAACCCGTTATGTTGAGTACCAATATAGTGTAAATGGTACCAGCGCATGGCATGCGAGTTACACAACTGGTGACGTATACCGCCGTGAGCGCACAATTGAAGACGGCACCGCGATCACATCATGGTCAAACGCCGCGCGTTTAACGGGGTTAAAAGGTGAAAAAGGCGATGCGCCAACAATAATCACTAACCCTGACGGCTCTTACACAATTACCAACGGCGCAGACACCATCACCATTAAAGATGGTGTGGACGGTGATGCAGCCCCCATACCAACAGTGACAGATAACGGTAACGGTACCCACACAGTTACCGACGGCGCGGGTAACAGCATTGTTATTGCAGATGGTAACGACGGTAACAACGGCGTAGATGGCGCGAGTGCATTTACTATTAACGCTGTAAACGCCAATGCAGTAAAAACGGGTAACAGCGTTACTAAAGTAGCGGGTGCGTTAACGTGGAATGCGGGTGCTCAGAGTGTTATGAAATACAAAGCATGTGCTGTATCTGCGACGTTAAATGATAGCCGCCATACTATTTTTGGACTAAGTAACACGGCCAACACTGCAGGTGGTTATGAGCACATTAACTTTGCAATGTACGGTGATCAAGGTTCAATTAGCATTTATGAATCAGGGGTATATATTGGCTTTTTTGGCAGTTATACCAGCTCAGACAATCTAGCTGTTGAGTGTGATGGCGAGCACGTACATTACTACAAAAATGGCGTGGTTTTTTATTCATCAATCACGGTGCCAAGTGGTGTTTACGGGTTTGATTGTAGTATTTATCAAGTAGGTACAGAGCTTACTAACATTGCATTTACTCAATTGGGTTTAGCGGGTTACAGCCCAATAAAAGGCATTGATTATTTTGATGGAAATGACGGCAGCTTTGTTAGTTTTATTTACATTGCGGCTCAGTCAGTGCCCGCAAAACCCGCAGGCGGCAGTTTTAATGGCACTGTAGAGCAAATACCGCAGTATTGGAGCGACACACCCGTGTATGTGGCGGGTTATGTCACGTATGTATCAAAAGCGCGTTATGTATCAAACGGTACAGCATGGGTCAATCAAGGGTGGAGCAACCCTGTACCCTATATTATCAAAGGCACGGATGGTTCCAGCGGTAGCCGAGGCGCTGGCCGTTACACTGTAGCCACTTCAACCGGCGCATGGTCAGATGCAACAGCAAATGCCGCAGTACCCAGCAACACCCCTGTTACTGATGACATAGTAACCATTTATAAATCCAGTGACCCAACTATTGAAACCACTAAAAAATACAATGGCTCAATGTGGGTTGGTTATACGCTGTTAGTTAATGGTAATGCGCTAATTAGAGGTTCTGTTGATGGCGATTCATTTAAAGCCGCCACTAAGATTACAGCACCAAAAATTATAGGGGGCGAGTTTGCCGTTACCGATCCAAGCTCAGCTTATTTAGACATAGTGGGACGCTCCACCCCCTTTGGTCCAAGTGGAGATTTAATATCGTGGTATGGACCAAAAATAAACGGCGTCACTTGGAACGCTACAACACAGGAGCCCATTTATTCAGGCATGAGTAAAAGCAACGCAGTTAGCTATAAAACAAACACCGGCAGCTTTTATTTTGGGGGTACTTTCCAAGCGGGTATTTTGTCTATATCGCGCCAAGCAACCAACACATCAGGGCTGCTTAATGTATCAACAGGCCCCTTTACAATACCAGGAGGCACAACAGCAATAACTATTGCAGCAAGTGTTTCGGCTCAAGGTAGCGGGATGGGCGCAGGCATCTGCCCTGCAAATCAATACAAACCTAATTCAATAATAGATATAGAGAGATTTGTCGGGGGGACGTGGCAATCAATCGCAGGCAATAACGCGATGGGCACAGCTAACTGCATACAAGAGGGGTCAGAAATGATTCTTTCAGTTTCCGCTGGAGTATCTGCAAATACAAATCTAGCAGTCAGTGCTGGACAGTCATTACAGCTGAGGGCTGTGGCTAATACTGTTGCATTTCCGTACTCCGAAGACGGGGTGCCAATATCTGGATCGCGCTCTGTATCGATTGTTGTAACAGGTAGCAACTAAATTAATTAATAACGAGGACTAAACAATGGCAGCATTTACAGCTAGTCAAGCCAGCGTGACCAACGGCTCTAAAGTGGTCACAATCAACAGCGGTGAAAGTATCGCTAATATTAGACAGGGTGACTTTTTATTCTTAGCTGGCTTTTTAGTTGAGATAAATCGCGGATACGTGGGCGGTTCAAGTCAGCAGTACATAGAGCTTGTTAAGAACTGGGAAAACAGCAATCAATCCAATCAAGAGTGTATTGTTATTCCGACAACCGGTGATTTTAGAGCGGCGGTTGATGTAATAACAAAGGCAAATGTGTTGGTGAATGATAATATTGTCGCGATGAACGATTGGCAAACCCAAATGGGAACCGTCACGTTCAAAAACCAAGACGGTACCACGACAGAAGTTAAAACGTTAAAGCAAATTGAAGCAGATAACGCCGCCCAAATGGACGCGTATCATCCATTCCCGTGGGCTATGCGCAAAGTGGAGTTTGAAGCTCGCCGCGCTGTGAATAATCAAAAGTTTGCGGCCAGTGGGTTTGTGCATAAAGGTAAAGTTATATCTCCCACTACAGGCTACAATAAAGTGGCAAGCGGGCTATGGACAAATGAGTTAACACCCAATGTATTACGATTAGGGAGAGTAGACGGTGATGGTAACAGTCTTACCGATAATCCACAGTTAAATATTGCAGGTATTCTGACTAACCTTAAATATTTAGGTACCTCTGGTAGTCTATTCGGCGTTGAGATAAAGCTTCCACACGCCGAAGATGGCACGCGAACTTACGACAGCGCCACGGGTGTATCAGTCACACACGCCACCCCAGCTATTGCGTTTGCGAGTGAGACTGAAACTAACAAGGTTGTGACAGAACGTGTGGATATGTGGGGTTTTGAAGCGTTTTTACGTGAAATTAATAATGCCGACCCGTTTGTTTATGCAAATGGATTAATTCAAAGCCAAGCTACAAGTATCAATGGTGTAACAACGGTAAGTGATAATGTCCGCCCTATTACCTATTTTGCATGGTATAAGGGTGACGACTCTAGTCGCGGTAAAGGCGTTAACTGGCAAACTGCAAGTGAAACACAACGTACGGCCATTGCAAGTGACCCAGCTAATAAAATCTATTTTGATGATTCAACGGGTAAATTTTACCAATTTTGTGCTCGTGGGCGCAGTTTTGCTGGTGCGGGTAATGGTGATTGGCAAGTACTCGATTCATCATCTTCTGGGGGGTTACTTGCTTACTCTGTATCTTCACCAGTAAAAAGAATCTCCCCGCAGGGTATCAGTAATGTTGATGCTGCATATACGTTAGCGTCACCTTATTATTACAACACTAATCATATCAGTGGTTATAGGGGCAATACAGGCTCATTTTTATCAAGTAATACGGCCGGTGGTGTAGATACCTCAGTTGGTGTGAATGGTGAGTGCCATTTTTTAGTTTGCGGCACTGTTAATAGACTAAATGAGGGCGCGTATCATCCAAGTCTTAACCCTACAGGTACATCAACACTAGTAAATACAAATGGCAGTCGAGTTAAGTGGCTTTCGGCAGATTCAGCAAGAAAGTTAAAAAGTAAGAGTGATTGTTTTAATTACTATAGTAGTGGTGGTTTTGTTGCGAATGGCGATATTGGTGGCAGCATTACAAGCAACTTTTCTGGACGACCAGACGCTCGTTTTTATGATGCTATTTACGCCAGCGGCCAAGGCGGTGTTTGTCGTGATATGCGATACTCAGCGTGGGGTTTAAAGCAAGAAGATTTTGCAGAAGCCGACTTAGCTATTAAATCAGGCGAGTATCGTGGACAAGAAAGTGCCGTCATAACGAATGTGGGGCAAACTTCGGGATATCACACTACGACATATTTAAATTTAGGAATGACGAAACCCAGTTGGTGGACAAATAATTTAAATTCATCACTAGATTTTTCCTCGGTTTGCATTTTTTACAATGGCAGTCCAATGTATTTCAAAATACAAGGATTTTCTTTGCTTGACTCATCTTCAGGTTCATTAGAGGGCTATAACATTCGTATCGTACCAATCGCCCCCGCAATTGGTCACGGCATACCTGCGGGTGAAAATCTTAATTACGTTCTGTCATTAGCTATTGGACCTTCGCTATCTTCAGAGTTTATACATACAGATGTGCAAGGCTCAATACCAGATATACTACTCTGCGATGACCTTAAATACGGCTGGGTAGGCAGCTATTTACCTGATTTACCTAATGGTACAAAAGATGAATTTGCACTCACTAGACCATACGGTGGATCGGGAACGGATATTATCCGAACTCATACACTAAATAACGGTGTAACGTGGACTACAGGACTAACAGCAATTGGTAATGCGGCTAAAAACACAGTCACAGTTACTAACATGCCAACTAATCAAGTGACGGTTTGGCAGTATAAAGTTAATGCGAAAATTGTAAGAAATGATTTAAACTCCAGTGTTTACGGTGGTGTCGGCGATGTGTGGGCAACGTCATTTTACGCAAAAACATGGGGAAGAGATTTCGCTTATTCGGCAACGGGTAAAATATTAACTGGCAGTTCTGGTTCTGGCGGCAACATTAACCGAAATTTCAAAATTACTGATTACAGCCTACGCCCTATCACTAGCGTGTTAGATTTTACAACAGGCCGAGAAACTAAACACGCCCCAATAGACCTACTCGGTATAGATAATGATGTAGGGTTCAAGGCGCTGAATTACAACGCAGTCGAAAACCAACAAGGCTTTATCAATTACGCTTACACTGAGCTTAAACACGATGGTACGGATTGGGGCGATGATGGCAAAATTCATATCGTAGACGGTCAAGCGACAATGCTTGACGAAAACGGAAACACTGTTTTAGTAGGCACTGCTCGCTGTGTAGAACCACTTGGATGGATTAAAAATGACAAATAAACTCGAGCCAATATTAGATTTTATCGTCCTAGACGAAAACGAAGCGCCAGCTCTTAATGAGCAGGGCTTACCTGCACTGAAACAAGGGCCAATTGTTAAAGACCTGGCACAGCTTATCGCCAAAGGCAAGGTTGAGCATATTGAAAAATTTGCAGAAATTGCAGCCCAAGGCGAGCAATGGCAATGGGCACAAAGCTACTACGATTATTTGGTTGAGCTAAACCAAGTTAACGAGTACAACGCTAACTTACCAGAGCCCGTGGCCAATGAAGACGGCACAATTACAACAGTTGATCCACGGCCAGAGCCCGCAGCACCAGAGCGGCCTGCAGTGCAAACGGTTGAGCAAGTACTCGCGCCACACCAACGCAAGATAGATAAGCTATGTGGTATAAAGTTCAAAGGTATTAATATTTCACTTTCTGAAACAAATCAGAATGGATTATCAGCACTAAAAAGTGCATTGGAACTTGCGAAAGAGTTTAATGTTGAGGAGCAATTCTTCCCCATTAACTTCAATGCAGAAACATGTAAAGGCGTTGAAGTACTCGAACTACTAAACGAAACCGAGTTTAAACAATTTGGTTTAGATTTCATCTTGGCTCGCAAGGCTTTCTTTAGCTAACATTTAAAAAGGGTTTAAACACTGTTTAAACCCTACTCTTTCAACACATCAGTAAACACCATTGTAATGACCAATAAAGTCAAAAGTAAAGCCTATTTAACATAATTAATAGCATTCTAAAATCTAGCGTCTTTTTTTCTAAATTTCTGCGGCGGCTTACAATTACCGTGATTAATAAACGCTATTTTCCCTACTTGCATGCAAATTTAGATTAAATCCGTTACACCAATTTTAAATACCTAACTCACTGACTCACACATAACTAACTATTAATGGCTGGTCGTTTAACTTTGATTCTAAGCGCACTTTAAATCTGTTTTATATTAGCTGACTTTGAGCATTGCTCATTTACACACAACTATATGGTTGAACTATGGTCCTAGCTCTACGATCATTCGTTCGTGTATTTGCTCAATTGTACGTGACAGCTCGTTTAGTATATTCACAGGCAAGTGCCCTAGCGTAAGATGCGTTTTTTATTGCTGACTATCTGGTAGCGACTTTTTAAGCGTCAACTACGGCTTGATTATTTATGACCAGTAAACACTTCGCTTATTTATAAATTGTTTTAGCTTACATAGCTACAATGTTAGCGTATGAAGAATTAGTAAAATCACAGGAGTAATTTGTTTTGATGGGAATTAGCACGAATAAAATACGGTATGCGTCCCCTAATAAAGTTATTGATATTCAGGCTGATAAACGTGTGTTTGTGATTGGTGATTTAGATGCTGATTATAATAAATTTCTACAAGCCATCCATTCAGTAAGTTTTGATCCGCACGCTGATGTACTAATTTCATTAGGTGATGTTATCGACCGTGGCAATGATAGTTTAAAGTTGTTAGATACCTTTTCACAGTTGGGTGTCTATATGGTCTTGGGTAACCATGAGCATATGATGCTCGAGGCACTTGCTAAAGATCAACAAGCGTATGACTTATGGATAAAAAATGGCGGTCTATGGCACAAACATAGTGATAAAAATAGCCTACTAAATGCCTGTAATAAATTAATATCATGCCCACTATCAATTTTATTGAACTACCAAGGCGAAAAAATTGGTTTGTCGCATACTTTAGCTACATGTTGGGATTGGCAGCAACCTATGAAAGTAAATGCTCAACTGATCAGTGACTTATTATGGGATAGACAAATAACGCAGAGTAAAAAACTGGTTCAAAACCTTGGCGTGCTGTTCTCTATTCATGGACATAACGCAACCGCTAAGCCATATTAGATCGAAAATACGTACCATATTGATACCAATTATTTAGGCGGGAGCCCTACAATTGTTGAGTTAAGTGAATTAATCAAAAATTTTAAAACGTTGATAAATTAGTAACTTACAATTAGGCACTAGATAAATAAAATTACCAGCTAGTGCCCATATGTTTAATGCAGCGCTGCAGTAAATGGAATGTTTTTACATATTTCAGCTTCAGCGATAAGAATTTCTTCTAATCGTGCATCGACCTCATTTTTATCAAAATATTCATAAGCCAGCTCGACAAATAAGTTCTTATGTTTTTCTTCCGATTTAGCTATTGCCACATAAAAATCTTTTTCTTTGCCGATTGGTAATGCTTGTGCAACTAAAGAGAAACGCTCGTGTCCCCTCGCCTCAATTACGGCACCGACTAATAATCTATCCATTAAGAACTCGTCGCGGCCATTTCTAAAAATCGCGCGAATTTGTTTCACGTACGGATCTTTTTGGTCGTTGCCTAAGTTAACATCACGATCAAGCAGTAGCTTTAATACTTGTTTAAAGTGGATCATTTCTTCCAGTGCTAAATCTGTCATTGCTTTTACAAGCTTGCGGCGATCTGGATAATGCGACAACATCGACATAGCCATACCGGATGCTTTTTTTTCTGCAGCGGCATGATCTTGTAAAAAGGTGTCAAAGTCTGCCATCACAGCTTCGGTCCATGCAAATGGAGTGTGGTATTTTAATTCGAACATAAATATTTTACCTAAAAACTAATGGCGAGATTTTAACGCAATTGAACTACAAAATCTTGTTACAGCAATAATTTTTAATCACCTTGAGTAGTTACTTCCTATCAAGACGATGGGTATAGATATTTATCGATTTTACCATTTGCTGTTGAAGCAACTTTTAGTGGATGTTTTACTGCATTCCAAGCTGTTACTTTGCCACCAATATTCATTTTTTCAAACTCTGTCAGTTCAGTTTGTAATTGCAAAAAATCACAAAGCTGATTAAAACTGTTTGGATGGGCGATATCTATTGATAAAAAGTCAGCTGTTCGCTTAGCAAAATAGTTATGCGCAGCACTTTTGTGTTGCTCATAGCATTGTTGCAAATAGGCATCACTGTGTAACTCATCAACAGAAAAACGGCCAAAGGTATGCAGATAACAACGCTTAATATGAGGGTTGAACCCCCCATCCGCTCGCATCAAGTTGGTGTGCATTCTCAGTAATAATTGGCGAATTGAAGGCAGCCATTTATCTGCTTCTCGCTCTAAATAGATAAATTTAGCACCTGGATAAAGTGAATCTAAATATTCGTAATCATTAAAAATTGGGGTGTCAGCGATCACTTGCGCTTGGTTAAAACATTGCTTGGTATAGGCTGTATGGGCACAACTAAAACCAAGTTGTAAAAATGCATGGCATACACTGGTTGTGCCCGTACGAGGTAGGCCAATTATAAAGATTCTCTCTGACATTTAATAAAGGCGTGTAAGTAATAAGATAAACGCATTTAACACTATTATTAAGAAGGTTGTTAGCGCGCCAATTTGGCGATAGCGGAGATTTTTATCGACAATACCCAAATTATGAAATACGCGCCCTATCAGTAATGCTGCCCCAAATGCGTGGCAATAATGACTGGCTAAACCTTGATACTCGACTAAAAACAATAAAATAATTGCAAGAGGAACATACTCAATAAAATTACCATGCGCGCGCATGGCGCATTGCAGTTGTTGATTACCACCATCACCAAGTGAAATTCGTTCAGCTCGACGAACTTTAACTACGTTCATCGTTAAATAAATATAAAAAAGTGCTAATAAAGCAGCATATAAAGATACAATCACAATAAACCTAATTTTTATCTAAGTGTTTATAAAAACTTGTGTATTACCAAGTCTCCCTAATTATTGGTAGTACTATACAACTATTGTTATTTAAATAACAAATGATAATCAACCAGTACAGTATCAATGGCGTTTACTATTTATCCGATTAATCATGATGAAATATAAATAAAGTAACAACATCTTACCGCCCGCGATTAGAAGCCCATATATTATAGATTTTAAACCTGCAGCGGACAAAAAATACGTTCCTATTGGCACTGTTACTATTAATAATTAGACCTGCAACAAAGTTTGTTGTTAAGCTTACTGCATAAACTAGCTGTTGTTGGTGCAACAACTAAGTCATCTTAGGGTTCATATATGTTTACTCCGCGAAAATTTGCCGATAATTACCGAGAATTAGTCAGTAGTATTGGTTTCTATCCATCGTTATTATCGGTGATATTTTTATTGTTTGCAGTACTTGTTACCACAACAGAGTACACCTCTTTTGTTATGGAGCTTAAGTCGCTGCTTGAGGTACTATTGGTTGATAGCGAAGAAAATGCACGAACGATTCTAAGTACATTAACGGGTAGTATTATTTCGCTAACTGTTTTTAGTTTTTCTATGGTTATGGTGGTACTAAATAGTGCCAGCGCAAGTCTATCACCAAGAGTATTACCGGGGCTTATAACGCGTAAATCACATCAACTTGTTTTGGGTTTTTATCTCGGCAGTATTATTTTTTCAATCGTTATGCTGATCAACATCCGTACTATGGATAATGGTGAAATAGGAATTCCTTCATTGGGCATACTTTTTTCACTTGTTTTTGGCCTGATATCGTTAGGCTTTTTTGTATTTTTCATCCATTCAATTTCAAGGGCTATTCAAGTCGATAACGTATTAAACGACTTATATAAGAATACTAAAAATGAATTGAAATCGATTATTAGCATGCAAAAAGATAACCCTATCGATGTATTTCCTAACTTTGACGATTGGTCGAGTATTTCAAGTAAAACAGAAGGTTACTTTAAAGGCGTGAATAGCGATAAACTATGTGCCCTTTGCCAACAACATGATATAAAAATTTATGTTGTAGTTAAGCAGGGTTTTTTTACTGTTGAAGGCTATCCGTTTTTAAAATGTAATCATGATTTATCTGATAACGTGCAACTCCTTGAAGATCTACTTAATTGCTTTATTTTTTATATCGAAGAATATGTAAGTGACAATTATAGGTTTGGAATGACACAGATTTCAGAGATTGCAGTGAAAGCGATGAGCCCGGGTATTAACGATCCTGGTACTGCGGTAAAGGCGATCGATATGCTCAGTATTTTACTCATTGATCGATTAAGCATATATAACGTTAATTACTCTTTAAAACATAGTGATGATAAACAGCCACTGTTATATTTCCATGAAACATCATTTGATGAATTATTGCATGATAACTTCACGCCAATCCGCAACTATGCAAAAAGTGATGGTTATGTGATGAATAATGTACTCGAAGCGTTCAAAAACATTTTGTTCAGAACCCACCAGAACAGTAAAGCAGCGCAGAGTCTATTTACTTATTTAGATGCTATTATCGATGATGTAAATGAGAATATTAGTAATCAGTATGATCGCGACCAAATAATTAATATGCTTAATGCTATCGCGAGGATCTCCCCTGAAATGGGAGATAAATTGGTGGCGAAATTTCGCCACCAATGAGTTGAGTGTTAATTTTTAATTAAATAAATTGCATAACTGTCTGCTGAAATTGTGATTTCGCCAGCATGATAGGCATCAGGTACGAAATTGCCTGAATTACTGTCTGACAGCATGGTTTTTTCAGCACGCATGTAAGGTTGAGCTGATACGTTCATAGGGGCATTTGAAGCACTATACAAACCTTTGAGTTCTACGTCGTATTCAGCTGCAAATTCTTTTGCCGCTGATTTTGCATCTGCAATTGCCATTTTTTGCACTTTCTTTTGCAATGACTCGTAACGACTCGATGTGAACTCAGTTTGATTTATTTCATTAATGCCTGCGTTCACTAAACTTTGCAGCAGTAATGGATATTTTGTTACATCCGTCAGTGTGAGTGAAAGTGTGCGACTAACTCGGTAACCAATAAAGTCTTGTTTACCTGTTTCACGGTTGTATTGATTTTCTCGGTTAATTGAGATTTGTGAACCATAAATACTTTTTTCATCAATCCCCTGCTGCTTTGCTAATTTAATCGCTTTAGCCATAGTTTGATCAGCTTTTTGTTTAGCGCTCATCAAGTCCTTATCAACTTCAACAATTGCAACGCCTAACTTTACATTATCGGCAATAGTGGAGATTTGCGCTTGGCCTTGAATATAAATGTGTGGGGCATCTGGTGTACTGGCTGCAAATACATTGAAACTTAGAGTCGCGGCTAACAATGGTAAATAACGCATACATATCCTTAATAGTTTTAATAACGTTATTAGATACCGTACGCGGTTAATTTAAAATGAACAAGCATAAAAAAACAGGCCGAAGCCTGTTTCTAGATAATTTACTAGTTAATCAGCAGTGATCACTTAGATACTACAACGTTTGTAATTACGGTATTTTGGTAACCAGTAATTTCTGTCAATTGCCGCCCATAACATATCATCGCTGATCTCAAGTGCAGCCCCCTCTTCGATGGCTTTTTTAGCCACCCCAAAAGCAATGCGTTTACTCAGTGTTTCAATTTCTGTTAGTGCAGGTAATAAACTCCCTTTACCGGTATTAGCTCGAGGTGATGATTCTGCCAATATTTCACTCGACACCATGAGCATTGCATCAGTAATACGGGTGGCCTTCGCCGCAATGACACCTAAACCAATACCAGGGAAAATATAGCTGTTATTACATTGTGGGATTACAAATGTTTCACCGTCATAAACAACCGGTGCAAATGGGCTGCCAGTTGCAACAATCGCTTTGCCTTGTGTCCAATTGATCACATCTTCCGGCAGTGCTTCAACTTGCTTAGATGGATTACTTAACGGGAAAATAACGGGCTGTTCGCATCCATTATGCATGGCGCGAATAACTTGCTCAGTAAATAAACCAGGTTGCCCTGATACACCAATGAGAATATCAGGAGCTGTGCAGTGCATCACATCTAGCAATGATGCGTATTCACCGCTGTATGTCCAATCAGCTAATTTATCTGTAGGTTGAGCAAGTGCTTGCTGGAAGTCGCGCAGTCCTTCCATACCTTGAGTTAACAAACCAAAACGATCAACCATGAAAACTTGGCTGCGAGCTTGTTCGTCAGAAATACCTTCCGACACCATTTGCGTAATGATTTGCTCGGCAATACCACAACCTGCGGAGCCTGCGCCTACAAACACTACTTTTTGTTCTGATAATTGTTCATTCTTCACACGACATGCAGCAAGCAACGAACCAACTGTAACCGCTGCTGTGCCTTGAATATCATCATTAAAACTGCAAATTTCATCACGGTAGCGTTTTAATAAAGGCATCGCATTAGGCTGTGCAAAGTCTTCAAATTGTAATAACACATTTGGCCAACGACGCTTAACGGCTTTAATAAATAGATCTAAAAATTCATCGTATTCATCTTGTGCAATACGTTTATGGCGAGCACCCATATACATAGGATCGTTTAATAACTTTTCGTTATTCGTTCCTACATCAAGCATAACCGGTAGCGTATAGGCTGGGCTTATACCACCACAGGCGGTATAAAGTGATAGTTTACCAATTGGAATACCCATGCCACCAATACCTTGGTCGCCTAAACCAAGAATACGTTCACCATCGGTAACAACGATAACTTTTACTTTGCCTTTGGTCGCATTACGTAAAATATCATCGATTTGATAACGATCTTCATAAGAGATAAATAAACCGCGCGCGCTACGATAAATATCTGAGAATTTTTCACAGGCATCACCCACGGTTGGGGTGTAAATAATAGGCAACATTTCTTCAAGATGGTCACGCACTAAACGGTAGTAAAGTGTTTCGTTGTTATCTTGGATGGCGCGTAAATAAATGTGTTTATTTAGGTTGTCTTTAAAACTTGAATATTGTTGATAACAACGTTCAACCTGCTCTTCAATCGTTTCATAGCGTGGAGGCAGTAATCCCGCAAGGTTGAAACTTTCACGCTCTTTTTGAGTAAATGCACTGCCTTTATTTAAGAGTGGCGTTTCGATCAGACCAGGGCCTGAGTGATGAATATAAAGATAATTTGGGTCAGTATTTGTAGTCATAAGTCCAAGCTTAACGAAGTCTTTAAGTTACGATCTGTCATTATTACTGTTGAATATTAAAAAGCAATGATATTCAATCTTGTCAGACCATTAGGAGAAAATAAGGCGTGTGTGCTTAACACACACGTAAAAGTAGATTGTACATTAAATCACGATGTCAATTAAGGCTTATTCACTGGCATTTCGTGCTCTTTAAGAACAATACTTTGCTCACTTAAAGCGATCCCTTCGCGGCGAGGATCTGCGGCACCAAATAAAGTGCCATTAACGACTTCAACCGCATGCAAGCCAGAGTTTAAATCGACGACTTTTACTGTATGACCCCGCTTTTGTAAATCAGGAATAATTGCCTCGATAGCGGTGCCTTTTTCAATACTAGTGTAATTATTATTACGATTAGTAATTCTTGGCAAGTCAATGGCTTGTTGAGCAGTTAGTTGCCAATCTAATACGCCAATAACCACTTGCGCGACATAGTCGATAATTCGGCTACCGCCAGGTGAGCCGACCACTAAGCGTAAACTGCCATCGTTATTAAACACCATCACCGGTGACATTGAGCTGCGCGGGCGTTTACCTGCTTCAACGCGGTTGGCTAATAATTTGCCGTTTTTGCGCGGCGACAAAGCAAAGTCGGTTAATTGGTTGTTTAATATATAACCGTTCACCATAACCGTTGAACCAAACGCCATTTCTATTGAGCTGGTCATTGATACCGCGTTCCCTTCACTGTCAACAATAGATACATGGGTAGTAGATGGCAATTCATACGCATCATCTTGTGCGTAACTTAGTAATGGACGAGGCTGCCCTGCATAGGCTTTTTCATCTCGCTCACTTATTAATTTTGTTCGTTGCTCGATATAGCGTTTATCGAGTAGCTCATTAGTAGGAATATCTGCAAAATCAGGGTCGCCCATATACACATTACGATCCGCAAAAGCGAGTCGCGATGCTTGGCTAAAATAATGCAGGGCTTGTGCCGAATTAGCTTTAAATTGACCCATGTTCTTATCTTCAAGCAAAGCGAGAATTTGTAACACCGCGACTCCGCCACTGCTCGGTGGTGCCATGGAACATACTTTATAACTGTGGTATGGGGTGCAAACTGCATCACGTTGTTTACTTTGATAATTAGCTAGATCGGTTAATGCTAAAGTACCTGGCGCAACAATAGAATGAGTGACCGCAGCAACCATTTGCTTAGCGTTATCGCCTTTATAAAAAGCATCAATGCCTTTACTGGCGATTTTTTTGTAAACTTCAGCAAGTGGTTGGTTTGTTTTAACAGTGCCAACAGCAAGCGGTTTACCATCTGGAAAAAAATAATCACGGATCACTGGAAGTGTTGTCACCCCAGGATTTATTTGTTTGGCTAATAAAGCATGTAAACGCGGCGATACTACAAATCCTTGTTCAGCAAGTTCTATGGCCGGTTTAAACAGCTCTGCCCATGCAAGTTTGCCATATTGTTGATGCGCTTTAGCGAAGGCATGCAATAAACCAGGTACACCCACTGAACGGCCGCCAACCACTGCTTCAATCCAAGGTGCCGCGTTACCTTTTTCATCTAAAAACAATGTTTCGTCAGCATTACTTGGCGCTGTTTCGCGGCCATCAAAGCTGGTTAGCTTATTATGACCTTTGTCAAAATGCAGCATAAAAGTACCACCACCGATCCCGGATGATTGCGGCTCGACCAAAGTCAGCACTAATTGTGTTGCAATGGCAGCATCAACAGCACTGCCGCCCTTAGCGAGTATGGTTTGTCCAGCTTTAGCAGCATAGGGGTTTGCCGCAGCAACCATATACTGCTGACCGGTGACATGTTGCTTAAGTTGATGGCCAGTGGCGGCTTCTGGCTCGCGTACTTCCCGTGGTGTTTGAGTGGCTAAAACCGGTAAAGTAAAAAGAGTTAAACTAAAGACGACGCTGGTTTTAAAAGGTAAAAACATAAAAAGACCTTAATTGCATTGAGATGTTTGGCATCTTAAAGTTAAACGGGCACAATATGCAAAATTTTGCTGTAAAAATAAGAATAAAATGGTCAATTTACCACTTCAACCCCGATATATTTTACCCCCGCTGTGTTTAATGGCATTAAGCGCCCTATTTGCAGCGTTTAATTTAAATGATGTTTTAGAGTTTAATCGCCAGCTCATTGACCAAGGCCAAGTTTGGCGTTTGATCACGAGCCAATATGTGCATGCTAACTGGGCGCACTTAGCATTAAATTGTGCCGGTATCGTACTGATATGGGCGTTACATGCTGAGCATACAAAACCGACGCAATATGCATTGCACACCTTATTTTTGGCTGCTTGGTGCGGTATTGGGGTTTACTTTTTTTGTCCTGACATTCACATTTACACCGGATTGAGTGCACTACTGCATGGTGTCATTGTATGGGGGGCAATCAAAGATATTGAAGTTGGCATGAAAAGCGGCGGTTTATTGTTTATCGGTATTTGGCTTAAAATTACTTATGAACAATTTCATGGCCCCAGTGCTGAAGTGAGTAAATTAATTGCCTCTCGGGTTGCTGTTGATGCTCACTTAATAGGTGCAATTGGCGGAATAGTACTCGCAACGCCACTGCTGATAAATTATATAAAAAAACGCCAAGCATAAGCTTGGCGTTGTCTAAAAATTTAGTGCTTATAAACTTTCTTTAAATAGTTTATGAATACGACGGTATTCATCTAACCAACTAGAAGGCTGTACAAAACCATGTGGTTCGACTGGAAATATAGCCGTTTCAAAGTTTTCTTTTTCAAGCTCAATTAAACGCTGTACTAAGCGTACTGAGTCTTGGAAAAACACATTATTATCAACCATAGGGGCGTTGATCAATAAGCGGTTTTTAAGTCCCTGCGCATAATATATAGGCGAACTTTTTTCATACGCAATTGGATCAACATCTGGGTGATTTAAAATGTTTGATGTGTATGGACCATTATAGTGTGCCCAATCGGTAACTGGACGAAGCGCAGCCCCTGCTTGAAATAAATCAGGCTGAGTAAATAACGCCATAAAGGTCATAAAGCCACCATAAGAGCCGCCATATGTACCCACAGCACCGGTATCAACATTAGCATTTTCAGCCATCCATTTAACACCATCGGCTAAGTCTTCAATTTCTGGGGTACCCATTTGACGGTAAATCGCCGTACGCCAATCACGTCCATAACCTTTTGATGCGCGATAATCCATGTCCATCACTACATAACCTTCAGAGGCTAGTAATGAATGAAACATAAATTCGCGGAAGTAACCTGACCAACCCATGTGTGAGTTTTGTAGATAACCTGCGCCATGGTTAAAAATGATCGCTTTGCGGTTTTTGCCGCTCTCACCTTCTACATAGTCTGCTGGGTAATATACTTTAGCGTATACCGGTTGTTCGGTATGACTTGACGGTACCGCAACAATTTTAGGCGCAATTAATTGTTTTGCTAAAAATTCACTCGATACTGTATGAGTTAGCTGCGTTGCAGTTGTATTCGCTTTTGCATCAGCAACATATAACTCTGGTGGAGCCATGATTTTGGAATGTGTTAACAATAATTTGCTTTGATCAGGGCTTAATTTATAGTCGGTCATACCGTCTAAGTTGGTTACTTGCTCTGATTTTGCCGTTTGTGGATCAACGCGGTAGATTTCATATAGACCAGGATGCTCAACATTGGCTTTGTAATAAATTGCACTGTCGTCATCTGTTAGTGTGAGGTTCGATACGACAAACTGGCCTTTGGTAAGTTGTGTTGCTTTACCATTGAGTGGTTTTTTATATAGGTGGCTATAGCCAGTTTCTTCAGATAAATAATACAAGGTATCTGAATTATTTAACCAGCCAAAATCGTTATAAGCATAGTTAACCCATGCATCATCGTGTAAACGGTGTTGTGAAACAAGTTTTGAATTTTCAGCATCAACAGTAGCTAACCAACGGTCTTTGTTATCCCATGCTTCAAGCATAATCGCGACTTGCGTGCCGGCTTTGTTCCAGACGATAGCACTTTGATCCCATCCCCAATCCATCATTAGGTTGATAGCACGAAGTTCTTTTTTAGATTCATATGTTTTGCCGTCACGGGCATAGTTTTCTTTTTTAACTGAAGCTAGCACGTCTTCATCAAAACCAGGTAAGGTATCAAATGCGAGTGCTGTTTGCGTTTGCTCAGTTAAATCTATGTAGATAACTTTCGAGGTTTGTGGTTTTTCATCAGCAACACGACGACGTACTTTTTCAGCTTTTACCCGTGCATCATCAGCAATATAGTTTGGCATGATGTCGGCTTCATCTCGCCAAGGTCTGGCTTCTGTGACAACAGCAATTAAGGCTTTACCATTTGGTGATAACTGCACATCGGCTAACTCATTGCCTTTACCTAAGTAAAACTGAGCATTGGCAATTGAACTATTTTGCTGGTTGAGTTGCTCTTTGCGCGCTTGTTTATCTTTTTTATTTTTATGGGTCAGCGCAATGTAATCAATCAGTTTATGCTGTTCTTTAGCGATGTAAGTTTCAGGCTCTGTAACTCCTTTTGGTGCATCGCTCAAATGAAGATTTACAAGCTCAGCTTGCAGTCCCGTTGCCAGATCTACTTTATAAAAAGTGTTTCCTTGACGATAAGCTAAATTACCATCAGTTAAAAATTGCGGTTTAGATTGTTTAGCACTGTCGTGAGTAATTTGTGTAATTGCACCTGTATTGATGTTCTTTACAAATACATTACCTTCAAACACATAAGCTTGCTGTGAACGATCCGCTGAATAAACAGCATCACCAGCCCCTAATGTATGCAACTTATTTAACGCTACTTGGCTTGCAGCTTGGCTATCAACAGCTTGTGTAAATAAGTCTCGAAGCTCATTACCTTGTTGTTTTTGCGCATAGACAACTGTTTTTGAATCAGTAGCCCAAAACGCACGCTCTGCTTGGCGGCCTAACCAATCAGGATGAGCCATTGCTTGCTCAAGTGTGATTGCGCTGCTGCCTGTATCAGCAGGCGTTACAACAACGCTGGCAACAGTTGATTGTGGTTGCTCTGTAGGGGTAGATGCGGTTGATTGACAACCGGACAACATAACGCTGGACGCGACGGCAAGTGCAATTAAGGTTTTTTGAGTAGAAGATTTAAAAATCATAGGGCTTCTGTAAGGTTATTGTAATTCCCCCAATTTAAGCAGAAGCACCTATGTAATAGCAATTATTTCAGACAAACAGCCAAACTTTGCTGTTTAATAACCAAGTTACTTTATAGAAATATCTAACCACACCATGCGATGATCTGACGATGCATTACGATCTTTAATTAACCGGTACAACTCGCTACTTTTAGTTGGCCAAAATACCCCACCATCATGGACTTCAATGCCATAACTTGAAGGCAAAACATAATCTGCACGAGCTTGCCAGTTTGCAGTGTAAGCCGCAGCATACTTTTCACTGTAGCTGGTTTTAGCGCCCTTACTGGTTGGTGTAAATTTGCTGTTTATTAATGAATTTTTTAAAAGTTGATCCGTTGTATCTGGGCGTTTTTTATCTCCTTCAGGAGCCGCATTTAAATCTCCGACTATAACAAATCGTGATTTTTCAGCTAACCCGCCTTTGACACCATGATCGTCATAGAGGTAATCTGCGCTGGCGATATAATCTTTAATCAAACGTACTTCATCATGATTACGTAAGCCGTTTCTATCTTCAGCACCATCAAATACAGGAGGCGTTGGGTGCGATGCAATAACGTGCAGCGTTTTACCTTTTACAGTAACCGGAATATCCCAAAACGATTTTGAACTGAGTCTCAAAGCTTGCCATTCTTCGTTGTTATACCAATTTTCACCTGTAGTTGGATCAATTGGCATTTTAGCATTTGGCATATCTTTGTATTTAAAGGTTTGTAAGGTACGAATTTTATCAAAATCAATTGGGTAGCGAGATAAGACGGCCATGCCATAATGGCCTTCAAAAAAGCCAAAACCAAATGCATCCCCTTTAATACCAGTTGCTTGGCCGTCATTATCTAGATCAAATGGCGTTTTCAAACCTGTGTTTACTGGGCCAACATAGCTGTACGGATAATCTATAGCGGGCTGTTTATTTTGGCTTTTAGCAAGGTAGTGCGTTTTAAAATAATCAATGCCTTGCGCTTTGCTGACATAATCAAATTCATTTAATAATAAAATGTCAGGGCGAATACGTTGAATTATCTCGGCAATATTTTTGATTTGTGGATGATCACTTTGTAATGCATTTACCAAACCTTTGGCATCAAGGGGTTTATCATTTTCAGCATAATTTGTTGCATCCATGCTCACATTAAACGTGGCTACACGTAAAGATGACGCGGCCAATGCTGAGTTAGAAAAACCACTGATTAATAGGCACGCTAATGTGGCGATAGAAAACTGCTTCTTCATACGATATATCCATCTAAAATTAATAACAAAATGACACTACTTACGACTATCCATAAAATAATTGCCATTATAAAGGGCTTTAGTCCTGCTTGTTTTAATACAGCCAGTGATAAGCCACTGCCAATTAAGAATAAAGTCATTACCAATAGTTGCTTTGCTACGGTGTAGATCAGCTGCCAGAGATCTGTAAATTGAGGCAAATACGTATTGATCAATGCAGCAGCTAAAAAACCAACAATAAATAAAGGAATGCTGGCCTTTTCTTCTGAGCGCCAAAAGACACCTGCAATCGTAGTGTAGGGAATGATCCACATCGCACGTGTGAGCTTAACTGTTGTAGCAATACTTAGTGCCACAGCTCCATAAGCTGCTGACGCCCCTACTACACTGCTGGTATCATGAATAGCTAACGCTGCCCATAAACCAAATTGGTGTTGGCTTAAACTAAAGTAATGACCAATGGTTGGAAATAGTAGCAAACCGACACCGTTTAATAAAAACACTACACCAAGTGCAACCGCTACTTCGTGATCTTTAGCTTTAATTACCGGCGCCATTGCTGCAATCGCACTGCCTCCACAAATAGCCGTACCGAATGATATTAATACACCTGTGTTACGATTTAATTTAAAGACTTGCGTTAAAATTTCACCAAGACCAATGATCGCTGTAATACTGACTATGGTCAGTACCAGCGAACTGCGACCAACTTCAATCACCTGATTAAAATCAACAGCAAAACCTAAGCCAACCACCGCGGCTTTGAGCATCCATTTACTTGCCTTTTGGGATAGCTCTGCAAATGGATTACCGAGCAAAATTGCAAACATCGCGCCACAAATTAGGGCACTACCACCACCAATCAAAGGGGTGATACACAGGACAAAACAAAGCAGGTATAGAGGCTTTTTAATCCGATCAGACACAGACAAAATAATCCCTTCGTTACGAGCGCACAATCTTTGTAGTGAGCTTATGCACAACTGGCGCTACAAGAATTACGGTAGGAAATGCGACACAAAATGCAAAAGCCCACGCCGCTAACCAAATAGAAACTATGTTATCAATTAAACCAACATTAAAAATTGAAATTACCAATGACATAAAACCAGACATAAATAATGCCATGAAAAAAGCGAATACCACGGTTCTGTATTTAGCGCTAATCATAAAACCATTCCTCAAGTAAAAAGCCGAGATAAACTCGGCTTTTTTAGTTAATTTAAAATCAACGCGGTGCTGGCCGCTAATACGCCGGGATAATCTTCCTCCGGAAGATACTCCGACAATTGTGCTAAGCGTTCACCTAACTCATGAAGGTTCGCAGCAGATACATTAATATGGCCCATTTTACGACCAGGCTTTGCTGTTTTACCATACCAATGACTCGTAACCTCAGCAATGCTTAGTACTTGCTGAGGAATCGCGGCTTGTCCGAGCACATTCACCATTGCCGTAACACGCTGTAATTGTGTGCTACCTAATGGCAGCCCAGAGACTGCACGCATATGATTTTCAAATTGACTGCAATGCGCGCCTTGTTGGGTCCAATGACCAGAATTATGAACCCGAGGAGCAATTTCATTGACCAATAACTGCCCTGCCACATCGAAAAACTCAATCGCCAATACACCAACGTAATCAAGCTCATTAGCCAATTTATTAAATGCATCTTCAGCTTGTTGTTGAATCACAGATTTTTCTTTACCGGCGATAGATAAGGTTAAAACACCATTGGTATGCTGGTTTTCAGTAAGTGGGTAAATAGCGGTATTACCTCTTTTATCGCGAACACCTATGATTGATACTTCACGATCAAATGGGATCATTTGTTCGGCAATAATAGTGTGTGGCGCGGATTCAGTACCGGAGGCAATAAAATCAGCCATTTGTGACCATATCTGCTCAATTTGATCATCTGATTTTAAACGCCACTGGCCTTTTCCATCGTAACCGGCTTGACAGGTTTTGATCACTAATGGCTTACCCAAGCTAGCAACGGCTTGTTCTAAATGGGCTTTTTCAGTGATTAACTGATATGGTGCGCACTTAACCGCGGTTTTACTTAGTAATGCTTTTTCTAGGGCGCGATCGCCACCCGTTTTAATCGCGGCTTTACCCGGATAAAACTTTTTGCTTGCACAGCATAGCGTTAGCACATCATCAGGAATATGCTCAAACTCAGCAGTGATCGCATGAGCATCTACAATGGCTTGCTCTAACGTTGTAGTATAGATTTGCCCAGTTAATGGGTGAACAATTTTTTTACTACCAACATCATACGCAACCACATTTAAATTCAATGGCGCACCAGCTAAACACATCATACGTGCTAATTGGCCGGCTCCTAAAATTAAAATAGTCATATTACTCTGCTGGATTTGGGTTAGCTAAAATAGTTTCGGTTTGTTCTTTACGGAACGCTTCAACTTTGGCAAATATCTCCGGTTGCTGACAACCTAAAATCTGTGCAGCTAATAATCCTGCATTTGCAGCACCAGCTTCACCAATTGCTAATGTACCTACCGCAACACCTTTTGGCATTTGGCAAATCGACAGCAATGAATCAATGCCATTTAACGTTTTAGACTTAACCGGCACACCTAATACTGGTAACGATGTGAAAGCAGCGGCCATACCTGGTAAATGCGCTGCACCACCGGCACCGGCAATAATTACTTTAATACCACGTTCTGCTGCTGAACTTGCGTAATCAGCGAGTAGTTGAGGAGTACGATGAGCCGATACAACTTTAGTTTCGTAAGCGATGCCAAATTTATCTAGCATGATCGCCGCATGTTCCATAGTTGGCCAATCTGACTTGGAACCCATAATAATGCCAACAGTCATAAATACTCCTCAGTAATGGTTTTAATACCTATAGCGGACTTATGTCCGCATTAAAGGCGGTCATTATACACGTATTAATTGTTAAATTGCGAATATCGAGTAACAAAAAAGCCATGACTAGCATGGCTTTTTGATCAGTATGTAAATTGAGCTTTAGCCTTCTTTACTGGCTAAATATTCAGAGTAAGTACCTCTGAAATCAATTATTTTGCCGTCTTTGATTTCCCAAATACGGGTTGCAACTGAGGATACAAATTGACGGTCGTGAGATACAAACATTAACGTACCTTCATATGCTTCTAGCGCAAGGTTTAATGCTTCTATTGACTCCATGTCCATGTGGTTCGTTGGCTCATCCATTAATAGGATATTTGGTTTATGCATCATAATCTTACCAAATAGCATGCGGCCTTGCTCACCACCAGATATTACTTTTACAGACTTTTTAATATCATTTTGTGAGAACAACATACGGCCTAAGAAACTGCGAACAACTTGTTCATCATCGCCTTCTTGCTGCCATTGCTCCATCCACTGAAATAAGTTCATATCGGTGGCAAATTCATCAGCATGATCTTGCGCATAATAACCGATATTATGGTTTTCAGACCATTTAAACTCGCCTTGCTTCGGTGCCAAACGACCTGCTAAAGTATTTAATAGTGTTGTTTTACCAACCCCATTTTCACCAATGATAGCGATACGCTCGCCTACTTCAACTAAGCCTTCAAGGCCAGTGAACAGCATATCGTCAAAACCTTGGCCTAAGTTTGTTAATTCAAGGGCATTACGGAATAACTGTTTTTCTTGCTCAAAACGAATGAACGGTGTTTGACGTGACGATGCTTTAACTTCATCTAATTGAATCTTGTCAATTCGCTTGGCACGAGATGTTGCTTGTTTTGCTTTAGATGCATTAGCTGAAAAGCGTGAAACAAACTGTTGTAGCTCAGCAATTTGATTTTTCTTCTTGGCATTTTCACTTAATAAGCGTTCACGAGCTTGCGTTGCTGCAAACATATATTCGTCATAGTTACCTGGGTAAATACGCAATTCACCATAATCAATATCAGCCATATGCGTACATACAGAGTTTAAGAAATGACGGTCATGGGAAATGATGATCATTGTGCAATCACGTTGATTCAGTACATCTTCGAGCCACTTGATAGTATAAATATCCAAGTTATTAGTTGGCTCATCGAGTAGCATGATATCTGGATCTGAAAATAACACTTGCGCAAGAAGCACACGCAGTTTAAAACCAGGAGCAATCTCTGACATCGGACCGTAATGCTGATCAGTTGCAATACCTACGCCCATTAGTAGCTCGCCGGCTTTAGATTCTGCAGAATAGCCATCCATTTCAGCAAACTCAGTTTCAAGATCGGCAACCTTCATGCCATCCTCTTCACTCATTTCAGGCAAGCTATAGATACGATCACGCTCTTGTTTAATCGCCCACAGCTCTTTGTGGCCCATTATCACAGTGTCAATAACTGAATATTCTTCGTAAGCGAACTGGTCTTGGTTTAGTTTAGCAACACGTTCATTTGGATCAGTACTTACATTACCAGCTGACGGTTCCAATTCCCCACTTAAGATTTTCATAAATGTTGATTTACCACAGCCATTTGCGCCAATTAAACCATAACGGTTACCTTCGCCAAATTTAGCTGAAATATTCTCAAATAACGGTTTAGCACCAAATTGCATGGTGATGTTAGCTGTACTGATGATAGCGCTACCCTCCAACGGGGAAAATCAAAGAAATAAAATTGGCTGGAGTGTAAACCAAATAGGCTTATTTTTCCATGAATTATTAGCTTCGTGGGCTATAGCTGCTGTCCATCGAAATAAGCTAATTTAGGTCAATTTATTATGCTAGTATTGTGTAGCTGCACACAAAAAGAACATAAATTAACAATTCAAATTTCCTCTATCATTTTTTGATGATATTTTTTCACTTTAGCCATTAATTTAGCTTTGTTAGTCTGCGCGACCAAAGGACAATGATAAATAGCACACAAGGCAATATTAAATGAATAGAAAATTAATTGGGGTCATCATCGCAAGCGCTTTGATAGCACCGAGCGTAAACGCTGTTGAGGTTTATGATGACGGAAAAAACAATTTAACCATCGGTGGTTTTATTGACGCCAGAATAATCCACACACAAGGGCAAACTGAAATAGTTAATGGTGCATCACGGATTAGCTTTGATTTTAGTCGCAAACTAAAAGATCAGTGGTCAGCTTTAGCCTTATTAGAATGGGGTGTAAACCCTGTTGGTAGTAGCGATATTATCTATAACAACCGCTTTGAATCTATTCAAGATAAATTTTTATATAACCGACTTGGTTATGTAGGTATAGCACATGAAAAATACGGACAAGTGACAATTGGTAAACAATGGGGTGCTTGGTACGACGTAGTTTATAGTACTAACTATAGCCTAGTTTGGGATGGTAATGCAGCCGGTGTTTACACCTACAACAAAGACGATGGTGCAATTAATGGTACCGGGCGCGGTGACAAGTTATTGCAGTATCGTAATACGTTCGGTGATTTTAGTATTGCAACACAAGTGCAATTTAAAAATAATGATTTTTATACTTGCGATATCGAAGCCATTTCTGAAGCTGCTTGTCAGACTTTGTGGGAAAATGGCAGTGATCTTGCTCAACAAGTAGAATTTAATTCAACCTATGGGGCAGCCGTTACCTATTCAGTAAGCGACGACTTAAAACTTTCTGCTGGGTTTAACCGCGGAGAACTGACCGTAAATTACGCAGCAGGACGAATTCAGTCTGTTAATGATTTTATTTATGGCGCAGGCGTTACTTGGGGTAACTTCAACAATGATGGCCTTTATTTTGCCGCAAATATCAACAAAAATGAAAATCATGATACCGATAACTTAGGCCGTCTGATCAAAGACGCGATTGGGGTAGAGTCTTTATTATCTTATAAGTTTGATAATGACATTCGTACCTTCATTGCATATAACGTCTATGATGCTGGAACAGATTACGTGATCCAACCAAATTTTAACGCCGATCCTAATGACAACTTTAAACGTCAATTTACAGTACTTGGCTTTCACTATCTATTCGACGAAGATACGATTTTTTACATTGAAGCACGTAAAGACTTTAGTGATTTTTCAAGTGCCGATAAAGAGCAAGAATATCAAATGGGTCTATCAGAAGATGATGGCATTGCATTTGGTTTTCATTACACATTATAACTAGAACACTGACAGGCTGATTATTTAATCAGCCTGTTTTGCTAATATTTAGCACCCGCTGCGATCACATTTTTTTTGCTTTACCTTTAGTTGCAAACGCTTTTGTCAAAGCCAAATAACCTTCCTTAGGTCCTAAAATTATCCATAACATTAAAATTCCACCCGGTAATAAAATTGCTTTAAGTAATGGTCCTAGCATGTAAGAATAAAAAATAATAAATGGGATAAATAGTCCGTAACCAATAACTTGTTTGATAAAGTTCATATAAGTTCCTTGTTTAAATGAGCGCGCTCATAAATATAATTGAGCGCAGTCACTTTTTCAAGTAACTTCATCTTTACTATCACAAGTTAAATATAATTAATTGATATACAATGAATAAAAAAACGCAAACCTATAATAAAATTCTTACCTCGGCTTGGCTGTTATTCTTAGAGCAAGGTTATGCTCATACATCTACACGAGAAATTGCAAAAGCGGCTAATGTGGCCGTTGGTACTGTGTTTAGTCATTTCGAAAATAAAATCGACTTACTAAAAGCAGGAATGCAGCAACAAATAGATACGATCATTCATCAGACTAGTTTAACTGATCGCCAACATGCACCAAGGCTAAAGTTACGTCACTATGCCCTACCGTTGTTTGAATTTTATTGTAATAACATTGAATTTAGTAAAATATTGATAAGCGATATGATTTGGCAAGCTGCTTTTTTTGAACAGCAAATGAGTGAGTTTAAAAAACGGCTGTTCAATGAACAGCAAGAGTTTGACGATATAAAAGCAAGTGTGATGTTAGATTGTTATTTTATGACCATTATTTCAGGGTTAAATGAACCTGCGCCAGAACCTGAAAAAATGCTACGCCAACTAACCAGCAAAATATCTATTCTTTAGCGACAACTTATTTCACTCTGTGTTTCACTTTGGGCATTAAATCTAAGCTTTTAATTTAAAGTAATAGCGATTTTCTATGTTTAAGTGCAAACTCTGTAACTTATCTATTGATAAATTAAACGTCGTTAGTGTGTAAATAAAACTCACCTTCTAAACCCCTACTAATTCGCTGCAATTACCGACTGTTTACTGATATTTTTTGATTTAAGACGTTGTCGTTGTATCAATGAAGATCCCTCCATAGCCAAATAAACATAACTCTTGTGATACGTTTAATCGAATTACTAACTTTGATTTATCAAGCTCATGATTCTTCTCGATAGCTTTTAGTTGAAAATAACTTTTTATGCAGAGTTATCTTAATTAACAAATATAGTATGATGTGTTCTTTTGTGGTTTATTACTGTCTTATTATTTAGTTAAGCAATTAGTTTATTGATGAATTATAGAAATCGAGTGCCTGCTTAACACTATGCACCGGGTTTTCCCTGTGCTCTAAACCTTCATTAATTCTGCTATTCCAAATAATATCATTAGCATATATGTTAAGGCTATTATTAAGACCAGCAAAGGCACTTAACATTAAAGGATGCTCGGCGCCTCCTACTGTTATATAGAGCGACAGCGGTATGTTATCGTCTGTATTGAGGCATCGTTGCGATAAGAATCGATCAAACTCTTTTACAACGGTCATATCGTCGTACCAAGCAGCCGGACTAAATGCAAAATAACCGTTAAACAGCCAAGGCTTTGTACTCATAGTGTATAAAACAAAACTCCCTCCTGCTGAATAGCCCGACAAAACACGATTATTATCTAGCTTATAATGTGATTCTAAATACGGTAATAACTCACCTTCAATAAAAGCCAAAAATTGATCTGCTTGACCAAATAATTCTGGTGAATTTTCACTTGCTGGTCTTGCCTGGGTATTCACATCTTGGCGTGCATACGGCGGCACTAAATCACGATTTCTGGTAAAGGTCCAAAATTGATTAGGAATAGACACTAAAATTGTATCTTGCTGCGCTGGTAACTCAGTCATCACTGAATCCCACTGCGTAAGATTAAAGTTACCATCGGTTCTAATGATCAAGGAGTAGCGCTTATTTGGCTCAAAATTGTTAGGTAAACGAATAAACACTTTCCTACTTTCATCCAATACCTGAGAATAAATAGTGATGTCTTTAAAATTTGACGTGTAATGCGCGTTATATTTATAAATGACAATAGCGCATGCAATGAAGCCGGCTGTACTCAATAGAATTATGATTGCAGTGCGATTTAGTTTTTTTAATAGCAGCATAGCTTTCAGGTAAAGATTGTTTTAAAAACAATACCCTTTCTGTATTTTTAATTAAACTACCGTTATGTAACAAAGTGTGATTTACAGTTGATACAACCATTGTTCACTCGCTACATGAGTGAATTTAAAACGGCGAAGTAGTTGCTGGCTTTGGCTATTTTCTGTCGCCACTTTCGCCTGTAAATTAGTAATGCTCAACTCATTGCCTAACTGCGCAACAACGGCTGTTATATTTGTTAGCATAAATGCTAATGCTTCAGACATAAACCCATTCCCCCAATGATTTGGTGACAACTCAAAACCTAACCAAGCAGTATCTTCTTCAATATCATATAAACCAATGCAGCCAATCAAGGTCGACGTATTTAGTAAGTACATTCCAAAGCGCAGCGTATTTCCTTCATACATGCCAGTAATATCATCTTGGATCAGTTGTTTTACGTCATCACGTGCAAGTGGCACTGCATAGTCATTAAACTGAGCAACTAACGGCTCAGACAAAATAGCCCACAACGCACTACAGTCCCTATGCTTAATTGGCTTTAATGTGATTCGACTTAGTGCAAACTCATTGTTCATAAATAAAATTAAATTACGGCTTTAAAGCCCGCTATTATTCCCTTAAGATACCCGCCATACAAGTTAATAACTGAGCTAATTATGAATGACGAATTTAAAGTAATACAACCTACAACCACAGTGTATTGCCCAAAGCGCGGTGAAGGTTGGACCCTTACAGGTATTACTAGCATTAATGAATTTACATCTGTTATGTTTGATGGTGTGCGTTATACGTTACCTGCACGTGAAATCATTGAACAGTTATTACCTAACCAGCTTGCTCGTGAACAAAAATAGCCACAACTTAAAATTCCCCGTTAAAGATACAAAATAAAGCCTTTAGTATTATAAAACACCTCAATTTAGCCAGCATTTCGTGTATAAATGCCAACCGTTCGTTAAGATATGTTGCTTTTGTAATCAACCATTAGGATAATTGTACAATACTTTGAGGTTAATAACGGATGCGCTCGGCTTATAGGAATTAAGCAATACAATTTTGGGAACAAGGATAGGCAGCTATAAACCAAATTGTAATTACCTCAGACTAACTATAGCTGTAACAATGGATCCTCGTTAAAAGGCCTACTCTAAATGAAAACAACGCTAAAAATTACAACCCTGTCTGTTGCTATCCTTTCATCTTTGCAAGTTGCGCATGCAAACCAATGTAACGGTCAACTTTATGGTATTAATGCTGGACGCGGTGACACCGGTATTATATTTAAACTAGACGAATATACACAACAAACTCAAGCACATTCTAGAGCTAAATACAGCTCTTCAGCGCTTGCTCATATTCCGGAAACAAATCGCTTGTATTACATCTCAGCACCTCGCCCTATTGAATATCAAGTAGATGTTGAGCACTTAGGTTTTAATTCAACAGAGCTCAAATCTCTACCTATTAGTGGCAGTAAGTTTAAGTACATCAAATTGGCCTATGTTGATTTAGATACAAACGAACATGTTGAAGTTGGCAGAACAAGTAACATGTATCGTTTAGTGTATGACCAACAAAATAATCGCTTACTTGGATCATATAAAGATAAGCTATACGCGATCGATCCTGAAACTAGCGAAACAACTTTACTTGGAAATATTACAGGCCTTGAAAATGACCAAGGTATCTGGCGTGGTGACATGGTATTTAAAAATGGTGAATTAATCTTAGTCACCAGTACAAGTTTATATACTGTGAATGTGCAGGAACTTACGGCAACAAAATTATCTGATCACAACTTAACGACTGTCACAGGCGCTGCACTTAACCAGCAAGGTGATATTGTATTAAGCCGAACTATTTTAACTGATCTAGGCCATTCTAATAAATCTGAGTTGTACAAAGTAAATAAAAACACTGGCAATACCTGCCATGTTGCAGATTTTCCAGTACGTTTAAATGATTTAGCAACTAATTTTAACGAATCAGTTGCATGCTACGATGCACCAGTTTGCACCGTGTCAGATATTCCAAGCTTTACTATTGTACCTATTGTTGATTCAGTAGACGAAGGTAGCGCATTATCTTATAAACTAGAGCTAAGCAATAGTTATGAACAAGATAGTGATATTTATGTATCGACTTCAGCAGGAACAGCAACAAGTAGCGACTACAGTTTCTCTGATCAAGTCATTACTATTGCGGCAGGTGAAACAACTGCTTCATTTACAATCCCAACAATTGATAACGATGACTATAGTGAAACTAAAACCTTTACCGTCAATGCCGTTGCTCAGCTTAATGTAACTGGTTCAAGTTCTCTACCAGCGTCTATCTTAAATGATGATGCTCAGTGTATTGCCGAGAATTACACACGGATCAGTTACTCTTTTATCTCTGAAAATTCTGGTTATAATAATGATTGGGGTATTAAGGTTAATAACCAATATATTAAATTGTTAGATGAGCATGGAGCATCAGGTTATTACGACGTTAAAGCCAGTGATTCAATCGTTTACGTACTTTCCGTGAACGGTAATGCAAACAATCTTAAAACAGCCTATAAAGCCAGTGGTACTAAGCAATATTGGGAAGATCAAAACGACAGAGACTACAATGACTTCGTCGTAAATGTCACAACACAACCAATTCAAAAAGGCTGTAATTAATCTGAACTTAGGATAATAAATCCCTTACCCAAGGTTCAGGTAATTCATAACTTTCCTGTTTATCATTATCAAATTTACCCCACAAAAAAAGCCAGCATCGCTGGCTTTTTTTGTGGGGTAAATTGAAAATTAACGTAACGCGTTAATTCGACCATAAAGTGGTGGGGGTGAAGAGAATAACTCAGCCATACCTTATACCAATCGACTTAAATATTTAACCATTCTAGCGGGCTAAATAAAGTGCTGACTGCGTTAGTGATTTTTTATGTACGACAGCATGGATGCAGGAGGTAGAGCAATGCAGGAGCAATTGCCGAGAACAACTACATGTCAAAATTCCTGCCTTGTTATCACTGTATTTATCTGTCGCTATAAATGGTCAGTAACTTAACACGACTAGTATTAACCACTAGCAATACCCACCATAACAATAAAATAGACACCCACTTTTAATAATCTCAGACTAAACATGATTTTTATCTGGTAATTTTACTGTGTCCCCTAACATGCTCTCAATTTATCATGCAAATAAACAACTCATGATAAAAAACCTAAATAACAAACACACTAAAAAGTGCATTATTGCAATGCGCAGCTTTTTGTTTGGTTGACGTTTTAAGCAAGTAGCTTTTCTATATTATGAGCAAGACAATAAAGTTGCCGCATAATGCAATGAAAGCATTACTTTCGTTTTTCCGTGTAAGGTCAATTTATTCATGCATTTTAAACTGTAATATTGCACAGTTTACTTACAAGCAAACAGGCTCAATACAGCCTAACCTTTTACCATTTCTTAAATAAAAAGCTGTCATAGCCCTATTGAGCTGTCTTTTTGAGCTTCATTCTGTCGATGTAACTTACTTGCAGTCTTCCAACGCTTATCGACTAACCGTGGGTTTAGAACACAAGATCCCCCGTTTAGTAATAATGTGTTACAGGCGACAGTGGTGCTTTTTATAAAAATAGTACGCACTAATTAGATACGCAGTTTAATCAAGTTGAAGGTTAGTGATCGACTCGCCATATCCATATAGTGTGGTATCACCAGTACCAAAAGTAGGCGCTTGGAAGCGAAAGCTCTTGTCAAAGCTCAAAAACAAAAGGCATTAACATTGCGCTAGGCAATGACTATTTAGCGTCACAAGGTTTAGTGTCATTGAGAGATATTTGGATCAATATTCATGATGGGAGATGATCCGCCCATTGCACTTGCTATTAATAAAAAGCGCATGATGAGCAGTCTGGGGCTTGATGTTAGAGACCCCCGGCTATCCGATTTGCTCTCACTCTTTAATCAACACCCATCGCGCGGTTTTAACCCACTTTTTTAAACAGGCAATTTCTTCCATACAGCGTAGTTCATTTAAAATCGACAAATACTGCTCTTCATTTGACGTATACATAAAAAATGCATCACCTTCGCTATCAAATTGAACAGATGCAAAATGTGTATTTGCTCTCACAACTTGCTCTATAGATGGGCCATTGCCGCTAAAACCGTAGGCATTAAACAACTCTGCGAATGATCGCTTATCATCCTTTAAATCAATTTCCACAGGGATCGTAATTGAAAAATAGGTCTCATCAGAATATATGATTGGAGGATAATATTCTGTAATTTCAGGGTTAGCCAGTGGACGAATCCAATAGAACACGAACAATACGAGTAAAATGCAAACTATAATTATTTTCAAAATTTTCATCCTTGAGAACTAACGCTGAGTTTTACGACAATTTTGATGCCGCGAAGCGGTGTAACAAGTAAAAATGACACCCCCATTTTAAAATCACCTAAAAATAGCATCAAATAAGTTCAGATCAAATCAATTTACCGCCTAAAACTCATTCAAAATTACATTTACAATTATCTTGGGAAGCTTTTATTCTACAAATCCAAAATTACTGACATGCAAACCCTTGCCTTGGGGCAATATTTGACGTTTTAGCTGGGTATAAGTACTGGCCAGTAGTTTTTCGCTGTTGTTAACGTTGCTACATTTTGCTGGTTATTCATTACGGCGTTAGCACATATATAAATACAAAATGTCTTTGCGACTAAAGCAAGTAACTTGCCTTTGCCCCCCTCTGCGATGTTCATAAGACTTTCCTGTAAAGCAGTCTTCACCACATAAAAATGCTCGGCGAACACAACGTGAAATACAGTGATAATACTTTGTAGCGGCACCATGATTATTTTTCACACTAATTAAAACTTAGTATTTAGCTTTGTAAAATGCAAAAATTAAGGTGAGTGTCTTACTTATTTATTATTTATAAATTAAACATTGGGTTATCGTTAAAATGAGAGCCCAACTAAATAAATTATTTTAAAATCTAGAAAAAGCCATATTACTTATCTATATGTTCAAATAAATTGATAGGCTTTATTAACAAACAGGATACGGCTGTTACTTTTGTTTATTGCTTAATTGTGTTTTGATGAATTACCTAAAATTTAGATCCCTTTGGTTCTTAAGTAGCTTCATTTATAACAAAGCGAATAAAGTTTAAAAATAAGAAGAGAAAATAATGACAAAACTTAATAACAATAGCGTAGTTATATTAAGCGCAGTTCGTACCGCTATCGGCAGCTTTGGTGGCAGCCTTAAACATTTCACGCCCGCCGAGCTAGGCACTCTATGTGCGAAAGAAGCACTAGCCAGAGCCAAGCTATCACCCAACCAAGTTGGCTCCACTGTAGTCGGTAAAGTAATTCATAACGGCCCTAAAGACGCATACCTTTCAAGAGTCATTGGGCTAGATGCGGGGTTACCTATTAGTAGTCACGCAGTAACTCTCAACCGATTATGTGGCTCTGGCCTTGAAGCCATTATACAAGCAGTACAACAAATACAATTAGGTGATGTAGACGCAGCCCTTGCTGGCGGAGCTGAAAGCATGAGTAACTCAGCTTATACCCTCGAAAGTAATCGCTGGGGGCAAAAAATGAGCAATAGCATCATGCAAGATGAACTCACCTCCACATTACAAGACCCATGGGATAATAATCCAATGGGAATAACCGCTGAAAACATTGCAGATAAATACACTATTAGCCGCGACCAGCAAGACGCTTACGCAGCTCAAAGTCATCACAAAGCAGCAAAAGCGATTGCTGCAGGCCATTTTAAACAGCAAATACTCCCTATTGAAATCAAATCAAAAAGTGGCAGCCATATTTTTGATACTGACGAACACGTGCGAGCCGATACCACAACCGAGAAGCTCGCTACCTTAAAGCCCTACTTTAAAAAAGATGGAACCGTTACCGCAGCAAGCTCATCAGGTATAAACGATGGCGCAGCCATGTTGGTACTCATGTCTGAGCAAAAAGCGAATGAGCAAGGCTTAAAACCTCTTGGTCGATTAATAGGTTATGCCAGAGCGGGCGTTGATCCCTCGTTAATGGGCACCGGCCCAATTCCTGCGGTAAAACACGTATTTGAAAAAACAGGCTTAACCATTGATGATATGGATGTAATTGAGTCTAACGAAGCCTTTGCAGTACAAGCTCTGTGCGTTGCCAACGAGTTAAATTTCCCAGCGCATAAGGTAAACCCGAATGGCGGTGCAATTGCCTTAGGCCACCCTGTTGGCGCAACGGGCGCAATTTTATCAACTAAATGCTTGTACGAACTCAAACGAATTAATGGCAAATATGGGCTAGTCACAATGTGTATTGGCGGTGGGCAAGGCATTGCAGCCATTTTTGAAGCGCTTTGATTCTAAGTTTGTAACAACTATTTGATACCACATTAGGTTTAAACATAAGAGCTTTATTCACAAGGAGAACTAAGAGACGCTTTGCTGTTAGAGGAAACAAACAATGTGAAAGGCTATTTTTCTTCTCGTTTGCTCCTCTTTCATTTTTCTTTGTGCAAATAGCTCTTTAAAGGCTTTTTTCACAAAGGGAGCAAAGCGCTGCTACACCTTATTGCTTAATAAAAAAAAGCTTACCTCAAACCTCACCAAGTCATTCGTCTACAAAACGTGTTTTAAAGTTAACTTTCTTACGCCTAATAAAACACCACCAAATGAGATTGAAAATAATATCGGTAAAAACAGTAATGTATTAGTGTTGCCTATATCTGTAGCTGGGCTACCAATAACCGCCAGCGTATTAATTAACAGCAATATCAAACTTGATTGCAGGTAGCCCTTGTATCCAAAGGTAGCCATGCCTAAAATAATCAAAAATGGACATACAACTAGCGTAAACCAAAACCAAATACGTTTAATGCCTTTTATAATTAATACAAAAAATCCTTTTCCTTAATTTAACTTAGAGATTAATTAGCTTGTAAGTCACCGGCATTTTAAAAGCAGCTTATAAGTTTGCCGTGTGAATTTGATGTCTGAAGTCAAGATTTGACCCCATTTGGTTTGGAAGCGAAGGTCCTTGTAGAAGCTCAAAAACAAAAGGAATTAACATTGCGATAGGCAATGACTATCTAGCGTCACAAGGTTTAGCGTCATTGAGAGATATTTGGATCAATATTCATTACGGGAGATGAACCGCCCATTGCGGACCCGCATGATGGGTGGTGTGGGGGCTGGAGGTTAGAGACCTCCGGCTACCCGATTATATCGGCTCTGCGACCAAACTGATAACAGCCCAGCACAAGAACAACATTGATATTTTTACAGCTTCACCAGTGCTATTTTGACAAGCACCATTAAAAGCTTCTTTCTGTAGACTCGACCAATTATATTTAAGGCTATTTAGTTCACTAAGCGCAACTGAGTAGCCATCATTGTGAGAGTAATTATTCCTAATATTATTTGCAGCTTTGATTGCTGAAAATAGATTGTGATCGAGTAAGTCCATTGCATTAGCAAGATCAAGCTTTAATTCAAAGGTTCTTCTCTTTTTAAAAAACACCTTTGGATTTGGTAAATTTTTAGAAATCGCAGATTCTAGTGCTTTCTCTATAAACAAGTGCCCTTTTAATATTGAAGTAAGTTCATCACCATCTTCAAATATCAAACGTTGAACTGCTAGGTTATCTAAATCATTAAATGACTGTTCATTGAAATTCAAACTAAACCCTCGATGCCGATATAACGCTAAGCTAAGTAGTGAGCAACGCAATACGAAGCCACCGCATAACATCTTAAACACATAAATCAACGCATACTAAAAATGCCACGCGTTGCGAATCTGCCTTAAGCGCTTTGTGTACGCCCGACATGGGCATTGACTTATGAGGTGAAAGTCCTCTGTAGGAAGAACACCGTTTAAATAACATACTGTTATTAAACGATAGACACTCGCGAATGGCAAGGGCTAAATCGCGAGAGACAGTCTAAAGGAAGCCGCTAGCATTCTTTATAAATATAAGTGCGAGCTGATGAAAAAAACATCATATGAGGCGTAGGCTGAAGACGAGCTAGCACAAGATAGCGAAGTCATGTGATCTAACGGCCACCTTTTTGGGGAACACAATAACCCTAGAAATTCATAGGCTCACCCAGTATTTACGCGGCTGGGGACACTACTACCTGATAGCCAACGCTTATCAGCTAACGGTGGATTTAGATCATTGGATCCGACGTAGGATAAGAATGTGCTACTGGCAGCAATGGCGCTCTTTAGAAAGGTATAGCTCGCACCAAAGTACGCAGTTTAATGAAACTGGGTGTCAGCGAACGGCTCGCCATAGCCTGTGGTATCACCAGTACCAAAAGTAGGCGCTTGGAAGCGAAGGCCCTTGTAGAAGCTCAAAAACAAAAGGAATTAACATTGCATTAGGCAATGATTACTTAGCTTCACAAGGTTTAGCGTCATTAAGAGATATTTGGATCAATATTCACTACGGGAGATGAACC
>NZ_JACJEZ010000189.1:0-344 GCF_014164365.1 Pseudoalteromonas sp. SG43-6 | reverse complement strand
TGGAGCCTGGCAATGTCCTACTTTCACATAGCAAATGCTACACTATCATCGGCGCTGTTTCGTTTCACTACTGAGTTCGGCATGGGGTCAGGTGGGTCCAAAACGCTATTGTTACCAAGCAAATAGGGTGCGAAGGAATAATGACAAAGCACGTAGTGCTTACATTTCCTTTGCGCAAGGTGCCTCAACTTTAACGCTACGCGCTAAGAGTCACCTTATAAATTTGGAATTCTGATAATAAAAGTTTTCAGTAAATCTACTTTAGTCTATTAACTTCTTGCGCTATCAACTATCACATAAAACGCGTTTGGCGTTGTATGGTTAAGCCTCACGGGTAATTAGTA
>NZ_JACJEZ010000188.1:0-348 GCF_014164365.1 Pseudoalteromonas sp. SG43-6 | reverse complement strand
TGGAGTGGTAGTTCAGTTGGTTAGAATACCGGCCTGTCACGCCGGGGGTCGCGGGTTCGAGTCCCGTCCACTCCGCCAATAAGAAAAAATAACAGTTTAAATATGCGCTGGAGTGGTAGTTCAGTTGGTTAGAATACCGGCCTGTCACGCCGGGGGTCGCGGGTTCGAGTCCCGTCCACTCCGCCAACTATTTAAACAATGTTATATTACAAAATTTGTATGCTGGAGTGGTAGTTCAGTTGGTTAGAATACCGGCCTGTCACGCCGGGGGTCGCGGGTTCGAGTCCCGTCCACTCCGCCAATAAGAAAAAATAACAGTTTAAATATGCGCTGGAGTGGTAGTTCAGT
>NZ_JACJEZ010000187.1:0-352 GCF_014164365.1 Pseudoalteromonas sp. SG43-6 | reverse complement strand
TTGTAAATATGATCGGTGTGATATCTTATGTTGAACTGGTCATAAATATACTGAGCAATATCTTCCCCCATTAGTCTGCCTCCTTCTGAAGAACTTGCTGACTGTTTTACATAATCTGACAGTGTATTTAGTTGTTGTGAGGTTAATTTAGCTGGACGACCTTTAATCGGTTTGTTGTTCAAGCCAGCAACGCCATTGTTAAGGTAGTTTGAAACCCATTTATTGAGACTGCCGCGCGCTGTATTTAGGCGCTTAGCAATATTCGTTCTGTTTTCACCCTCAAAGAATAATGAAACAGCAAGCAGGCGTATGCGCTTTCTTGCATTAGGCTCTTTACGTGATAAAGCTAAAA
>NZ_JACJEZ010000186.1:0-353 GCF_014164365.1 Pseudoalteromonas sp. SG43-6 | reverse complement strand
TGTTGATATTGCTTCATCACCTTATTGTTCATTACATCAAGTAGCTTTGCTATTTCTTGATTTAGGTGCGCTAAGCTGTAGAAGGTTTGGTTACGCAGACGTGCCATGATCCAACGCTCAACAATTTGTACACCGACTTCAGCCTTTGATTTATCTTTGGGTTTATAAGGTCTAGCGGGTATGACAGCGACGTTATAATACTCGGCTAATTGATGATAAGTGGGGTTTAGATCAGGCTCGTAGCGACAGGGTTTACTAACAGCACTTTTTAAGTTGTCGGGAATAACAAGTTCAGGCACACCGCCTAAAAACGCAAAACAACGGGCATGACTCATCACCCAATCTTCAAGTTG
>NZ_JACJEZ010000185.1:0-356 GCF_014164365.1 Pseudoalteromonas sp. SG43-6 | reverse complement strand
AATTTGGCATATTCAAGTTTTTGTTGTGCACTGAGTGTTACTTTTGATTTTCTGGTCATAGTGATACCTTTTGGGTTTAGCTCATTTTACGCTATAAACCTGTCCAGTTTCATTAGACCATTACACTCTAAAACAGCCATTAAAACAACCGTACATTCTCTTTTTCTATTTTAAGTAAACTAGCGATAACTGATTGAACCAAAATAGGAACTCGGCTATGGTTGATTCATCCTTGAATTCAAGTATTAAGTGCAATCATTATGCAGCAACCAGAACTTCTGATTGCCCCGTAAATAGTTCATGAGGGGTTTTATACCCTCTTGTTTTTCTTGGCCGATGATTGAGCTTATCAACTG
>NZ_JACJEZ010000184.1:0-361 GCF_014164365.1 Pseudoalteromonas sp. SG43-6 | reverse complement strand
TGTAGGCGAGTGGCTTGCCACCGCGTTTCAAAATGTGGTGTGGTGTTTTTGCGTCAGCAAGCTTAACGCCTACGGTGTTAAATTGTATTCTGGTGTTTAATTAATTACTTGTAGGCGAGTTGCTTGCCACCGCGTTTCAAAATGTGGTGTGGTGTTTTTGCGTCAGCAAGCTCAACGCCTACGGGTGTTAACGTTTATCTCGGTGTTAAATTTACTTTGATGTTTAATTAATTACCTGTAGGCGAGTGGCTTGCCACCGCGTTTCAAAATGTGGTGTGGTGTTTTTGCGTCAGCAAGCTTAACGCCTACGGTGTTAAATTGTATTCTGGTGTTTAATTAATTACTTGTAGGCGAGTTGCTT
>NZ_JACJEZ010000183.1:0-370 GCF_014164365.1 Pseudoalteromonas sp. SG43-6 | reverse complement strand
AAAATCTATTCAAAAGAGCGGCTTGAGCAAGCGTGTTATCGCGCGATCATAATGAATACGACCACACTTAAATCAATAAAGCAGATGCTGAAGAAAGGGTTGGATCAACAACCGTTACCCACACATAAAACAGAGCCTGACAAGCCAATTACACATAGCAACATACGTGGCACAGATTATTACCATTAAGGAATGAAAACATGATAAACACCATTAACCAGCAACTTCAACTACTCAAGTTATCGGGTATAAAGCAAGCACTCAAGCAACAGCTTGAACAGCCAAATCTATATCAAGAACAAAGCTTTATAGAGCGCGTCAGTTTATTGCTCACTCATGAAATTGATACGCGTGAGCAAAGAAAAATCGA
>NZ_JACJEZ010000182.1:0-379 GCF_014164365.1 Pseudoalteromonas sp. SG43-6 | reverse complement strand
AGTCGTAACAAGGTAGCCCTAGGGGAACCTGGGGCTGGATCACCTCCTTATACGATTTAGAACTTATTTGTTCGTAGTGTCCACACAGATGATTGTTAATTAGTGCGTATCCCTTTGGGATAACTGATTAATATGCTCTTTAAAAATTTGGAAAAGCTGATAATAAAATTCGTATAAATACAGTGTATTTGTACAGAGTTTTCAAAAGTAAAAAAGAATGATAGCAGTATCATTCAGTGCCATTTAATGAACGTTTTACGTTTGTTGATTGGTATCTACTTTAGTATTCAATATTAACTTCTGGCGAAGTTAAACTGTCACAAAACAAAGACCCGTTTGGGTTGTATGGTTAAGTGACTAAGCGTACACGGTGGATGCC
>NZ_JACJEZ010000181.1:0-380 GCF_014164365.1 Pseudoalteromonas sp. SG43-6 | reverse complement strand
GCAAGCGGGGTCGGTACATCCACCGACCAACTGCCATCTGCAAGTACTGTCGCCGTTAAGGTTTGTATATCACCATTGGCATCGGTGACTGTAATGCTCACCAACCCACCTATTTCATCACTGCTGCCAGTGATGGTAGGCGTGCTGTCGTTGCTATCAGCCAACGGGTTGATATCAACCGTCGGTGCAAGAGTATCGATCACCCCACCATTTTCTGTGTCACTGGCGGTATTGCCGGCGGCATCGGTGACACTAGCATCAACAACAAAAGCGCCTTCTGCAAGCGGGGTCGGTACATCCACCGACCAACTGCCATCAGCCAACACAGTGGCAGTTAAGGTTTGTATATCGCCATTGGCATCGGTGACCGTAATGCTCAC
>NZ_JACJEZ010000180.1:0-380 GCF_014164365.1 Pseudoalteromonas sp. SG43-6 | reverse complement strand
GCGGCGAGCAAACGTGAGAAATTGTGAAAAGCTATTAGCATAAAATAGAGCGATGTAGTAAACCATCTAAAGCAATTCAAAAACTGCGAATTTGCAGCCTTTCTATGTCTAAAATTCAGTATTCAACGGACATTAGTCACGTTATTTATTACAAACAACATTTCCTCGAAGAGTAATTGCGGGCAGGCAGTTTTTTGCACGGTTAAGTTTGATGACTTCAGCATTTATTTATAATGGGTGTCAATTTTGTTTTTCGTGAACATTTAAATAGAAAGCGGCGAGCAAACGTGAGAAATTGTGAAAAGCTATTAGCATAAAATAGAGCGATGTAGTAAACCATCTAAAGCAATTCAAAAACTGCGAATTTGCAGCCTTTCTAT